>NZ_JBIVJB010000092.1:0-18449 GCF_044750025.1 Pseudomonas sp. NPDC088885
TCTGGGAAAAAATGCACGGCTATGGGCTGTGGGAGATCAGCTGCCTATCACCCTGCATTCAAAATAAAGGGTATCAAGACAGTTGCTCCCACATTGGATCTGTGTCGTTCACAAATCCCATGTGGGAGCGGGCTTGCTCGCGAAGAGGCCATCTGCAACACCAAAAAACCTCGCAGACACTCTCTTCTCCCTGATTGACGACTTGTACCTATGAGTCCAATATGGATTTCCAAGTACAGAAAAGCTTCAGTCTTGCCGCTCGTAGCTCCCCGTTAGCAACTGCTCTTCTTCGTCTTGCCAAACCAACAACAACCCGCGAGAGAACGAACATGAAGAAACTCCCCCTCATCACCGGTCTGGCCCTCAGCCTGTTGTCCTGCGCCAGCGTGTTCGCCGCCGAGCAAACCCTGCGCATCGGCATCGAAGCCGCTTACCCGCCATTCGCCTCGAAAACCGACAAGGGCGAAATCGTCGGTTTCGACTACGACATCGGCAACGCCCTGTGCGCGCAGATGAAGGTCAAGTGCGTGTGGGTGGAAGGTGAGTTCGACGGTCTGATTCCTTCGCTGAAAGTGAAGAAGATCGACATGGCGCTGTCGTCGATGACCATCAACGAAGACCGCAAGAAGTCAGTGGATTTCACCCACAAGTATTACTTCACCTCGTCGCGTCTGGTGATGAAAGAAGGCGCCACGGTAGACGATCAATACGCCAGCCTCAAAGGCAAGAACGTCGGCGTTCAGCGTGCGACCACCACCGATCGTTACGCCACCGAGGTGTTCGAGCCCAAGGGCATCAACGTCAAGCGCTACAGCAACAACGAAGAGATCTACATGGATTTGGCGGCGGGGCGGCTGGATGCGATTTTCGCTGACACCATTCCGCTGAATGACTTTTTGACGATGCCGCGTGGCAAGGGCTATGCGTTTGTCGGGCCTGAGTTGAAGGATCCGAAGTACGTCGGCGAGGGCGCGGGGATTGCGGTGCGCAAGGGCAATGCGGAACTGGTCAGCCAGTTGAATGGCGCGATTGATGGCATTCGCGCGAGTGGCGAATACCAGAAGATTTCCGAGAAGTATTTCAAGTCCGACATTTACGGCGACTGATAGTCCGTCTTCGGGAGCAAGCCCCCTCCCACAAGGGATCGCATTCCAATGTGGAAGCAAGCCCCCTCCCAGAGGGGATCGCATTCCAATGTGGAAGCAAGCCCCCTCCCAGAGGGGATCGCATTCCAATGTGGGAGCAAGCCCCCTCCCAGAGGGGATCGCATTCCAATGTGGGAGCAAGTCCCCTCCCACAAGGGATCGCATTCCAATGTGGGAGGGGGCTTGCTCCCGAAAGGGCCAGATCAGGCAATACAACTGCTGGATCCTAGCCCTTCATTTCCTTCAAATGCTTGTACACCGTCGCCCGCCCCATGTTCAGCACATTGGCCACGTAGTTCGAGGCGCTCTTGCCCTTGAACGCGCCCTCGGCGTGCAGCGCCAGCACCAGTTCGCGTTTGTGATCGCGGGTCAGCACATTCAGGCTCAACTGCCGCTCGCGCAGCCAGGCGTGGAGGAAGGTGTTGATGCGTTCCTGCCAGTCATCGCGAAACAGTGAATCCGGTTGCGGGATCAGTTTGCTCGGCGACAGGAACAGATCCAGCGCCGCCTTGGCATTCTCGAACAGCGAAATATTCAGATTGATGCACAGCACCGCCAACGGCAAACCTTCGCTGTCGCGCAGGACGCTGCTCAAGCTGCGAATCTTCTGACCGTCCCAGTTGAGCTTTTCGTACGGGCCAATGTTCCTGTCGCTGACATCCTCGCTGAGCATGTCTTCCAGCGATGAGTCGTCGCCAATCTCGCGTTTCGACAGGTTGTTGGCGATGTAATCGACCTTCTGCGTGCGCAGGTCGTGCAGCACCACTTCGGCGTGCGGAAAGAACAGCGTGGCGATGGCGTCGGCGATGGCGCGGAAGTTATCCAGCGCCGGATCGAATTCGGGGGCGGTCATGACAGTGGAGCTCCAGGCAGCGTCAGCGCCCCCGTGAACAGGAGGCGCTGCGAGTGTGCCGCAATCCGTTGAGCGAGTCATCCTGACGGGCATTCAAGCGAGGCGGGCAGGGGAGAGCATGGCGCTGCTCAGGCCGAAGTTGCGCAAGTGCTCAGGCAAAGGTTCGCCGCGAACCAGCGCCGCGCTGGCCTGGCCCATCGCCGGCGATGTCTGGATGCCGTAACCACCCTGCGCCGCGACCCAAAACAGCCCCGGCACCTGCGGATCGAAACCGCT
Source organism: Pseudomonas sp. NPDC088885 (assembly GCF_044750025.1). Lineage (NCBI taxonomy): Bacteria > Pseudomonadati > Pseudomonadota > Gammaproteobacteria > Pseudomonadales > Pseudomonadaceae > Pseudomonas > Pseudomonas sp. NPDC088885. The sequence goes on from NZ_JBIVJB010000092.1 coordinate 2,275, forward strand.
GAGCAGATCACCGTCGGCGACGAAACTGCGCAGGCCGGCCCAAGTGCGGGTCGGACGGCGGATGGTCAGCGTGGTGGCTTCTTCGATCTGATAGATGCCCATGGCGATGTCCATTTCTTCCGGATGTACGTCGTGGGGTTCGACCGGGTCGGCGTTGGCCGGTGAGCCGAGGAACATACCGGCGTCGGGCTTCATATAGAAGGACTCGTCGAGGCTGACCAGCATCGGCCAGTGATGAATATCGACGCCTTCGGGGCCGGCAAAGATAAATGCAGCGCGGCGTTTCGGTTGCAGGCCCAGCGGTTTGGCACCGGCCAGTGCACCGATCTTGTCGGCCCAGGCGCCGGCGGCGTTGATGATCACTGGCGCGCTAAAGTTCTGGCCGTTGGTTTGTACGTGCCAGAGGCCGTCGGCGTCGCGGCTCAGGCCGAGCACTTCGCAATCGGTGTGGACTTCGCCGTGGTTGCGTCGGATGCCACGCAGGTAGCCCTGATGCAGGGCGTCGGTGTCGATGTCGCTGGCGCTCGGGTCGTAGATCGCGCCGTGGACTTTTTCCCGGCGCAGGATCGGCAGGCGCGCGCAGGCTTCGTCGGCAGTGAGCAGTTGCATCTCTGGGACTGTGGCTTTGGCGCTGAGGTATTGGTTGTTGAGTTCGGCGTTGTCACCGGTGAAGTCCACGGTCATTTCGCCACGTGGGGTCAGCAGTGGGTGTTCACAGAAACCGTTGGGTGGATTATCGAAGAATGCGCGGCTGGCTTGGGTCAGGGCGCGGACTTGCGGCGTGCCGTACGCTGCGGTGAATAGGGCGGCAGAGCGTCCGGTGGAATGATAGGCCGGGTGCGACTCACGTTCGAGCACGATGACTTTAGCCTGCGGCGACAGCCAGAACCCGGTGGAAGCGCCGGCAATCCCGCCGCCGATGATGATGAAATCTGCCTGGCTCATGAAAAACTCCAAAGCTATCGTGGCTCTCTGGGATCTGCCATTGGCAACTCCCCAATCAGAATGCGATCCCTGTAGGAGCTGCCGAAGGCTGCGATCTTTTGATCTTGTTTTTTTCAGGATCAAGATCAAAAGATCGCAGCCTTCGGCAGCTCCTACAGGGGGATTTTTGGTGTTAGTGGGTCAGGTGATACACCGCATTGGCGAGGGCAATGTCTTCCAGGCCCAAACCGATTGAACGGAAAAACACGTGACGGTCGTAACCCGGGCGCTGCACTTTTTCACTGAGCAGGTCAGCGAGGTCACCAACGATCGCATCCTTGCTCCAGCCATGCTGCTCACTGGCAATCAGCATTTCACCCGCCGACCCCGGCGTGGTCAGCCGATAGTCGCAGAACACCTGCATGTCGTTGAGGCTCTGCGGCGGCACTTCGTGGGCGCGCGGAGCGTTGGTGCTGATCGAGGTGATCAGCGCCGGTTTGCTCAACTCAGCGGGGTCAATCACCGGGCCCGCCGATGAGGTGCAAAGCATGATCACATCCGCATCCACGAAGGCGGTTTCGCGGCTGTCGGTGATCTTCAGATTGGGCGTGATGGCTTTCAACAGCGCCTGGGTTTGAGTATCAGCGCACAGGCTTGGCGAATACAGACTGATGCTCTGCCAGTCACGCAGCGACTTCACGTAATGCAGATGCGCCTGTGCAACCTTGCCGCTGCCAATGATCGCCAAATGTTTAGCGTCCAGAGGCGCGAGCGCATCAACCGCCACCGCTGTGGTCGCCGCCGTTCGCGCAGTGGTCAGTTCACCGGCATCACAAAGCAGCAATGGCTGACCGGTTTTCATCGACATCAACAGCGTCCACGCTGTCACCAGCGCACCTTGTTCGCGAACGATGTACGGCGAGGTCTTCACGCCGTAAACGCCATCCTCGGCCAGCACGCCCAGATAGTTGATGAAGTCGCCAGCACCCTGCGGGAATTCGACCAGTTGCTGCGCCGGCTGCACGGCTTTGCCGTTGGCAAGATCACGAAACAGCTTGCGCAAGATCTGCGGCACATCGATACGCGCCAGCAACTCACGGGCCTGGGCTTGGTCGATCACGTAGGGCGTACTGGACATTTCAGACTCCGCAGACAAAAAAACTAAACTTGTTTGTCCATTATGGACTTTTAGTTTTGTCGGGCAAGCACCTGCGGCAAAAAATCCAGACGAAAAAAAAGCGCAGTCCGTTACCGGCTGCGCTTTCCTTTTTAGCGTCGCTTACTGCTGCGGACGCTTGCGCTCTACCGCACGCAACAAATGCGTCGGTGGCGTTTCACAGCTGATCTTGCGACCGAGCTTCTCTTCGATGGACGGCAACTGATAGGAGTCGTCCTCACCGGCGAAGCTGATCGACACGCCATCAGCGCCCGCACGACCGGTACGGCCGATGCGGTGTACGTAGTCGTCCGGCACTTCCGGCAGGGTGAAGTTGATCACATGGCTGATGCCGTCGATGTGAATGCCGCGACCGGCCACATCGGTGGCGACCAAGACACGAATCTTGCCTTCGCGGAAACCTTCCAGAGTCTTGATACGTTTGTGTTGCGGCACGTCGCCGGACAACTGCGCAGCGTTCACACCGTCGCGCACCAGGCGCTCTTCGATGCGGCGGACTTCGTCCTTGCGGTTGGCGAAGACCATCACCCGCTCCCAACCATTATCGTTGACCAGGTTGTAGAGCAGTTTGTACTTGTCGGCACCGGCCACGGCGTAGATGTGTTGCTCGACGTTTTCGTTGGCGACGTTGGTGATTTCGATTTCGACGATCGACGGATCGGTCGTCCACTGCTTGGCGAGGTTCATCACGTCTTCGGTGAAGGTCGCAGAGAATAGCAGGGTCTGGCGTTCAGACTTGGGTGGCGTCTGACGAATGATCTGGCGGACTTGTGGTATGAAACCCATGTCGAGCATGCGGTCGGCTTCGTCCAGCACCATCACTTCGACCATGTCCAGATGCACGTCGCCGCGCTGGTTAAAGTCGAGCAAGCGGCCCGGGGTCGCGACGAGAATGTCGCAGTGGCGCGCTTCGAGGTGCTTGAGCTGCTTGTCGAAGTCCATGCCGCCAACGAAGGTCATCACGTTGAGGCCGGTGTACTTGGTCAGGTCAGCGGCGTCTTTGGCGATCTGCACCACCAGCTCACGGGTCGGCGCGATGATCAGCGCACGGGGTTCGCCCATGTAGCGTTCTTTCGGCGGCGGTGTTTGCAGCAACTGAGTGATGATCGAGATCAGGAACGCGGCGGTTTTGCCGGTGCCGGTCTGCGCGCGACCAATGGCGTCTTTGCCGGCGAGGGTGAAACCCAGCACCTGCGCCTGGATCGGCGTGCAATACGGGAAGCCCAGATCCTGAATGGCGTGCATCAGTTCTGGCGCTAGTTTGAAATCGTGAAAACGGGTTTTGCCTTCTTGTGGCTCGACGACGAAATCTTCGAGTTTCCACGGAATGACCGATGCCTTGGGCTTCGGTTCGCGACGCGGTCTGGCCGGTTTCGGCTCTTCACTGCGCGCAGGCTCGGCGGCGATGGGCGCGGCCGGAGCGGGTTGCGGGTCTTGCTTCGGTGCTGCTACGGCAGCGGGGCGGTCGGCCTGGGGCGCATCGTGGCGATGACCGGGGGCGTGCGACGGCGCACTGGGAACTGGCGCGAGCTGCTCAGCCTCGCTTTTACCGAACATTTTCTTGAGTGCTTCGAGCACGGTCATCTCATCAATTGGTTAAGGAATGTACGCCGGCCAGTGTAATGCAAGAAACGGGCGCGGCGTAGTGTGATGATCAACGGGCAGGCAATGCTGTCGCGATTAGCGCAGACGTTCGCTCAACCAGACGCCAATGTCGCGAATTTCTTCGGGTAACACTTCGTGCTCCATTGGGTATTCCTGCCATGTCACGGTGACACCATGCTTCACCAAGTGCTCGTAAGCACTGCGGCCCATCGAGTTCTGCACCACGTTATCGAACTGACCGTGCAGGCACAGCACCGGAATCCGCTGCTGACTGGCCGACAACTCCAGCTCATCACTGAACGTCGGCGCATACGTCGACAACGCAAGCACGCCACCCAACGGCCCCTGCCATTTCAAGAAAGCGGTGTGCAACACCACGGCACCACCCTGGGAAAAACCGGCGAGGAAAATCCGCGAGGCGTCTATTCCGCTGGCCCGCTCGTTTTCGATCAATTCGATGATGCGATCCGCCGACGCTTCCAGCTCATCGCGATCGATCGCACGCGCCGGGCTCATGGCTTTGATGTCGTACCAGCTCGGCATGGCATATCCGCCATTTATCGTAACGGGACGTGTCGGCGCCTGCGGCAGCACAAAACGCGTGCTCAGCAAACTTTCCTGCAACGCCTCGGCCACCGGCAGGAAGTCGTAGCGGTCGGCGCCGAGGCCGTGCAGCCAGATCACGCAGGCGTCTGCGGGCTTAACAGGCTGAAGAATCAAGGGCTCGGTCATGGCTGCTCCAATTGTGTGCGGGCGCTCTCATTGAGTGCGTGATTGAAGGGCGCGCCCGATTGATCTGTTAAGAAGATGTCGCAAGGGTACAAGTTTTGCTATTGACCTGTCGCTAAAGCGCTTCAGCGAACGGTGTGGTACGGGCTTTGCTATGGCTTCAGGCGTGCAACCGATCTCGCGCCTGGCGGTAACACTATCAGTGTACCCCGTGGGCCGGGATTGCAAAAAATCCGGTGATGGATGTTCGCCAAGGGCCGCTACGGGCTTCGCGAACGTGAAAGGGCTACCGCCCGTTCGGCCGATTGGTGAGAAGTGAGTGATCCATTTTGTGGATCTTCTCCTACTAGACTCATAGCGAAGGTCTTACGTCGGTTGACCCAATAAAAAGCCAACAAGGGTCAACACCGCCTCAAAAGGGTGCGACTGGACTCAAGCTCCGACACAACAAGAGCAAAACTGGAGGTTTGAATGAAGATGTTGAAATCCACCCTGGCCATCGTGACTGCAGCAACAGTACTCGGTGTCAGCGGGTTCGCTCAGGCGGGTGCAACCCTGGATGCAGTGCAGAAGAAAGGTTTCGTGCAGTGTGGCGTGAGCGACGGTCTGCCGGGCTTCTCGGTACCGGATGCAACCGGCAAGATCCTCGGGATCGACGCTGACGTCTGCCGCGCTGTGGCCGCTGCCGTATTCGGCGACGCGACCAAGGTCAAGTTCAGTCAGTTGAACGCCAAGGAGCGCTTCACCGCGCTGCAGTCCGGCGAGATCGACATCCTGTCGCGCAACACCACCATGACCAGTTCACGTGACGCGGGCATGGGCCTGAAATTCCCGGGCTTCATTACCTACTACGACGGCATCGGCTTCCTGGTGAACAATAAGCTCGGCGTGAAAAGTGCCAAAGAGCTGGACGGTGCAACCATCTGCATCCAGGCCGGTACCACCACCGAGCTGACCGTTTCCGACTACTTCCGTGGCAACGGTCTGAAATACACCCCGATCACTTTCGACACCTCCGATGAAAGCGCCAAGTCGCTGGAATCCGGTCGTTGCGACGTGCTGACCTCCGACAAATCGCAACTGTTCGCCCAGCGCAGCAAGCTGGCAGCGCCGAAGGACTACGTGGTTCTGCCGGAAACCATTTCCAAAGAACCCCTGGGTCCGGTCGTACGTAATGGCGACGACGAGTGGCTGGCCATCGTGCGTTGGGTTGGCTACGCGCTGCTCAACACCGAAGAAGCCGGCATCACTTCGAAAAACGTCGAAGCCGAAGCCAAGTCGACCAAAAACCCGGACGTCGCTCGTATGCTCGGTGCTGACGGCGAATACGGCAAAGACCTGAAACTGCCGAAAGACTGGGTAGTACAGATCGTCAAACAAGTCGGTAACTACGGCGAAATCTTCGAGAAAAACCTCGGCAAGAGCACTCCGCTGGAAATCGACCGCGGCTTGAACGCCCTGTGGAACAACGGCGGCATTCAGTACGCACCACCAGTGCGCTAATGGTTCTATCGCCCGGCGGGCCAACCGCCGGGTGATGTTCTTGTTCCATTTTTTGCGGGGCACTTCATGCAAAATTCAATCGGCGCACCTAAGCAGAGGCTCAGCCTCAGCGATCCACGAGTGCGTGCGTGGCTATTCCAGATCATCACGATTGTCGCGGTGGTTTCGCTGGGCTGGTTTCTGTTCGACAACACGCAAACCAACCTGCAGCACCGGGGCATCACTTCCGGTTTCAGCTTTCTGGAGCGCAGTGCCGGGTTCGGCATCGCTCAACACCTGATCGACTACACCGAAGCGGACAGTTATGCCCGCGTCTTCGTTATCGGTTTGCTCAACACCTTGTTGGTGACAGTGATCGGCGTGATTCTGGCGACGATTCTCGGCTTCATCATCGGTGTGGCACGGCTGTCGCAGAACTGGATCATCAGCAAACTGGCGACGGTGTACGTGGAAGTTTTCCGCAACATTCCGCCGCTGCTGCAAATCCTGTTCTGGTACTTCGCGGTATTCCTGACCATGCCGGGGCCGCGCAACAGCCATAACTTCGGCGACACCTTCTTCGTCAGCAGCCGTGGCCTGAACATGCCGGCGGCGCTGGCCGCTGATGGTTTCTGGGCGTTCGTGATCAGCATCGTGGTGGCCATCGTCGGCATCGTGCTGATGTGCCGTTGGGCCAACAAACGCTTTGAAGCGACCGGCGTGCCGTTCCACAAGTTCTGGGTGGGCCTGGCGATTCTGCTGGTGATCCCGACCTTGTGCGCACTGATCTTCGGCGCTCCGCTGCACTGGGAAATGCCCGAGCTCAAAGGTTTCAACTTCGTCGGTGGCTGGGTGCTGATCCCGGAACTGCTCGCCTTGACCCTGGCCCTGACCGTGTACACCGCAGCGTTTATCGCCGAGATCGTGCGTTCGGGGATCAAGTCGGTCAGCCACGGCCAGACCGAAGCGGCGCGTTCGCTCGGCCTGCGCAACGGCCCGACCTTGCGCAAGGTGATCATCCCGCAAGCCCTGCGCGTGATCATTCCGCCGCTGACCAGCCAATACCTCAACCTGGCGAAAAACTCTTCGCTGGCGGCCGGTATCGGTTACCCGGAAATGGTTTCGCTATTCGCCGGCACCGTGCTTAACCAGACCGGTCAGGCGATCGAAGTGATTGCCATCACCATGAGCGTGTACCTGGCGATCAGTATCAGCATTTCTTTGCTGATGAACTGGTACAACAAGCGCATTGCGCTGATCGAGCGGTAAGGAAAAGCGCATGAGTACTCATACTTTCAAACCCGACATGCCCCCACCGAACAGCAGCATCGGCGTGGTGGCGTGGATGCGCGCGAACATGTTCTCCAGCTGGCTCAACACCTTGCTGACCTTGTTTGCGTTCTACCTGATTTATCTCGTCGTGCCACCGATCCTCAGTTGGGCAATCATTGATGCCAACTGGGTCGGCACCACCCGCGCCGATTGCACCAAGGACGGCGCCTGCTGGGTGTTCATTCAGCAGCGTTTCGGCCAGTTCATGTACGGCTATTACCCGGCTGAATGGCGCTGGCGCGTCGACCTGACCGTGTGGCTGGCGGTAATCGGCGTGGCGCCACTGTTCATCTCGCGCTTCCCGCGTAAAGCGGTGTACGGGCTGAGCTTTCTCGTGATCTACCCGATTGTTGCCTGGTGCCTGCTGCACGGCGGCGTGTTCGGCCTGCCACAGGTGGCGACCAGCCAATGGGGCGGCCTGATGCTGACCCTGGTGATCGCCACTGTCGGTATCGCTGGCGCCTTGCCGCTGGGGATTGTGCTGGCGCTGGGTCGACGCTCGAACATGCCGGCGATTCGTGTGGTCTGCGTGACCTTCATCGAATTCTGGCGCGGCGTGCCGTTGATCACCGTGCTGTTCATGTCCTCGGTGATGCTGCCGCTGTTCCTGCCTGAAGGCATGAACTTCGACAAGCTGCTGCGGGCACTGATTGGCGTAATCCTGTTCCAGTCGGCCTACGTCGCTGAAGTGGTGCGCGGCGGTCTGCAAGCGATTCCCAAAGGTCAGTACGAAGCGGCTGCGGCGATGGGCCTCGGTTACTGGCGTTCGATGGGCCTGGTGATTCTGCCGCAAGCCCTGAAGCTGGTGATCCCCGGCATCGTCAACACCTTCATTGCGCTGTTCAAGGACACCAGTCTGGTGATCATCATCGGCCTGTTTGACTTGCTCAACAGCGTCAAGCAAGCCGCTGCCGACCCGAAATGGCTGGGCATGGCCACCGAAGGCTACGTGTTCGCCGCCCTGGTGTTCTGGATTTTCTGTTTTGGTATGTCGCGCTATTCCATGCATCTGGAACGCAAGCTCGACACTGGCCACAAGCGTTAGGAGTTTTGAGATGAGTGAAGTAATCAAAAAGCCTGTGAGCCCTGAAGGCATTATTCAGATGCAGGGCGTCAACAAGTGGTACGGCCAGTTCCACGTGCTGAAAGACATCAACCTCAACGTCAAACAAGGCGAGCGTATCGTCCTGTGCGGCCCGTCGGGTTCCGGTAAATCGACGACGATTCGTTGCCTCAATCGTCTGGAAGAACACCAGCAGGGGCGCATCGTTGTCGACGGCGTGGAGCTGACCAACGACCTCAAGCAGATTGAAGCGATCCGCCGCGAAGTCGGCATGGTGTTCCAGCATTTCAACCTGTTCCCGCACCTGACCATTTTGCAGAACTGCACCCTGGCGCCGATGTGGGTACGCAAGATGCCCAAGCGCAAGGCCGAGGAAATCGCCATGCATTACCTGGAGCGCGTACGCATTCCGGAGCAGGCGCATAAATTCCCGGGGCAACTGTCCGGTGGTCAGCAACAGCGTGTAGCGATTGCCCGCGCCCTGTGCATGAAACCGAAAATCATGCTGTTCGATGAGCCGACTTCAGCGCTCGATCCGGAGATGGTGAAAGAGGTGCTCGACACCATGATCGGTCTGGCAGAAGACGGCATGACCATGCTTTGCGTGACTCACGAAATGGGCTTCGCGCGGACTGTGGCGAACCGCGTGATCTTCATGGACAAGGGTGAGATCGTTGAACAGGCTGCGCCAAATGACTTCTTCGACAACCCGCAGAATGAGCGGACGAAGCTGTTCTTGAGTCAGATTTTGCATTGATGGTTTTTGCGTAAATCAAACCCGGCCTTGTGCCGGGTTTGTTTTTTTGGGGTCAGGAGACGGTGAGGGTTTCGTGTTCTTTGTGGACGGTGTGCTTGAAACCGCGCAGGTCTGCGCCTTCAGCCAAGGTCTGGATATCGACGAGCATGTAGGGATGTCGATCCAGCAAACGCATCAGCAGCACCAATGCTTTGGGTGGAAGTAGCTCGCCACGCTCGTAACGAGAGAACGCGTTATGCCCGCCACCGGAGAGCAATTGCACCGTCTCTTTTTGCGTCAGGTGCAATTTGCGCCGAATGCGTTTCATCTCGGCGCCGATCATTTGTCTGGCAGCGAGAACCAACTCGTCACCGGCGTTGCAGTAACGCTCTGCACTATCGCTGTCGAAATCCCATTCCACTTCACCGCACTTCTGGCACTCCCAACCGGACAGATCGTCTACTCGGCGCTCCATGCCTTTGACACTCAGGGTTTCTCCGCGACCCTGGAAATGCCTCATTCCCTCACGTGCACCGCAGCTGACACATTGCTGGGTTTTCATGGGTTTTTCTCCTTGAAAGAGATTACCGGTGGGCCGCCGCCGGGGCGGTAGGTCACCTTGATGTAAATCTCCTGATCTCGTGAATTGATGTGATACACGTCTTGCCGGATTCGATGATCGTCATAAGTAGTCATCGATTTGTACAACATCCTGGTTTGCAGCTCGAAGACGATCTCTAGCATTTCGCTGAGGTTGAAGCCGAGCTTCTGAGCTGATTTGACCGAAGTTTTGGTGGAAGCTTTTTGACCTAACCGCCTGACCTCAGCCTTGATCACCGCCAGCTCATAATGGGGTGTGTTCTTTTCCATAAGAAACCAAAACCCTGTCCCTGAAATTACCCTTAAAGGGTAATTTTCACTAATCGAAAATGCCGCTCCATGTGTCGCCTTTTAACCCTAGGTGGTTGCCGTCCTACATGGGTCTGACTAACATGTCGGAAAATTCATCCTATGATTGGATGAAAGGGCGAATCCTATGTCAGACATTTCTCCACTCATCAAACGATCCTTGGTCGATCAGGCCCTGGATCAACTCCGCCAGCGCATTAACAGCGGTGCCTGGCAGGTCGGCGAGCGCTTGCCGACCGAACCCGAGCTCTGCGCTGAGTTGGGCATTAGCCGCAATACCGTGCGCGAAGCCATGCGTGTGTTGGCGTTTTCCGGATTGATCGAGATTCGCCAGGGCGACGGCAGCTATTTGCGCGCGCTGGTTGATCCGCTCGACACGCTGAAAGCGTTGTCGCGTTGCTCGCTGGAGCAGGCGCGGGAAACCCGGCACATCCTCGAAGTCGAGGCGATCGGTCTGGCGGCGTTGCGTCGCACCGATGAAGACCTCGCCGCATTGCGCGAAGCCCTCGGCACCAGCGGCAGTCACTACCATGGCGACCTCGACACCTACATCGCCTGCGATCTGGTGTTCCACCGCCGACTGGTCGACGCCGCGCACAACCCGACCCTCAGCGAGCTGTATCGCTATTTCTCCAGCATCGTCGGCGCGCAATTGCGCCAGACCCTGAACATCGTCCCGCGCCGTCAGGAAGTGTTCGACCTGCACATCGAGTTGCTCGATGCCGTCGAACAACGCGACCCGGAACGGGCCAAAGCCTTGTCGAGGCAGTTGATCAATGAACCTTGAAACCGAGAAATCCATGTCCCGCAGTGAGCTATCCACAACCCCGAAACGCACGGCAGAGCTTGAAGAGCTGCTGATCGACGCCGAGGCCGATGACGAGCAGGTACAACAAAGCCATCCGCTGGTGCGCCGGCCGTGGCTGTTGCTGCTGGGGCTGATTCTGGTGGCGTTGAACTTGCGCCCGGCGCTGTCGAGCATGGCGCCGCTGCTCAGCGACGTTTCCAAGAGCCTCGGCTTGTCGGCGGCGCAGGCCGGTTTGCTGACCACGCTGCCGGTGCTGTGCCTCGGTTTGTTCGCACCGCTCGCACCGATTCTGGCGCGACGTTTTGGCGCCGAACGCGTGGTGCTGGGCATCCTGCTGACGCTGGCCTGCGGCATCATTTTGCGTAGCAGCTTCGGTGAAATCGGTTTGTTCGCCGGCAGCGTATTGGGCGGCGCAAGCATCGGCATTGTTGGCGTATTGCTGCCGGGTATCGTCAAACGCGACTTCGCCAAACACGCCGGCACCATGACCGGCGTCTACACCATGGCGCTGTGCCTCGGTGCGGCAATGGCGGCGGGCACCAGTGTGCCGTTGAGCGAACATTTTGGCGGAGACTGGACAATTGGCCTGGGCTTCTGGGTCATCCCGGCGCTGGTGGCGGCGTTGTTCTGGCTGCCACAGGTCGGGCAGAAACACGGCGCACACAACGTCGCCTATCGCGTGCGCGGTTTGCTGCGTGATCCGCTGGCGTGGCAAGTGACGTTGTATATGGGCCTGCAATCGTCGCTGGCGTACATCGTGTTCGGCTGGTTGCCGTCGATCCTGATTGGTCGCGGGCTGACCCCGACGCAAGCAGGGCTGGTGTTGTCCGGCTCGGTGATCATCCAGCTCGCGAGTTCGCTGGCCGCGCCTTGGCTGGCCACTCGCGGCAAGGATCAGCGACTGGCAATTGTCGTGGTGATGGCGTTGACCCTGGGTGGCCTGTTCGGTTGCCTGTATGCGCCGATCGAAGGCTTGTGGGGCTGGGCGATTCTGCTGGGCCTGGGGCAGGGCGGTACGTTCAGTCTGGCGTTGACGTTGATCGTCTTGCGTTCGCGCGATTCGCACGTCGCGGCGAACCTGTCGAGCATGTCCCAAGGCTTCGGTTACACGCTGGCGTCGATGGGGCCGTTTGCGGTCGGTGTGGTGCATGACTGGACGGGCGGCTGGAATGCGGTGGGCTGGATCTTCGGCATCATCGGCACCGGCGCGATCATCGCCGGCCTCGGCGCCGGGCGAGCGCTGTACGTGCAAGTGCAAAGCGAAAGAATCTGAATCCACTGATTTCAAAATGTGGGAGCGAGCCTGCTCGCGAAGGCGATTTAACATTCAACATCTGTGTTGACTGACACGCCGCTTTCGCGAGCAGGCTCGCTCCCACATTAATTTTGTGTGTAGTTGGTATTCGGTGTGCGAATGCCGATAGTGTTTCTTCGTATTGCGGATTATCGTGCTGGCAATCTGTACCTATTTTGGAGATTGCCCATGAGCGAAGCCCACAGCGCGTTGATCACCCGCTTCTACGAAGCCTTCAAACGTCTGGATGCCGAGGCCATGGCCGCGTGCTACACCGATGACGTGGTGTTCAGCGATCCGGCCTTCGGCGAACTGCGCGGGCGCGATGCCGGCGACATGTGGCGCATGCTCACCACCCGCGCCAAAGACTTCTCCCTGACCTTCGACAACGTCCGCGCTGATGAGCGCAGCGGCGGCGCGCACTGGGTTGCGACGTACCTGTTCAGCCAGACCGGCAACGTCGTGATCAACGATATCCAGGCCTGCTTCGTCTTCCGTGACGGCAAGATCTGCGAGCACCACGATCATTTCGATCTGTGGCGCTGGTCGCGTCAGGCTCTGGGTTTCAAAGGTCTGCTGCTGGGCTGGACGCCTCTGGTACGCAACGCCGTGCGTGCGCAGGCGTCGAAGGGACTGAAGGCATTTCAGGCCGGTCGCTGATAAGATCGCCGCCTGTTTCCTACACGTCTTGATCCCGAAGTGACCAGCCTTAGCGAAAAATCTGTCGATGTGGCCGAACCGGTGAGCAAGTCCTGGTTCGTCTACCTCGTTCGCGCGGCCAACGGTTCGCTGTACTGCGGCATCAGCGACGACCCGGTGCGCCGCTTCGCCAAGCATCAAAGCGGCAAAGGCGCGCGGTTCTTCCTCTCTAGCCCGGCGATGGCTTTGGTCTACACCGAGCTTTGTCGCGATAAAAGCGATGCTTTGCGTCAGGAACGGCTGATCAAAAAACTGCGCAAGAGCGCCAAGGAATGCCTGGTCGCGTCTTATCAATCTGACTGATCGGTTCCCATCAGCCAGATCTGTAGGCTGCTAAGCAAATGCGCGCTAAGCTGCCGACTCACTTTCTGAGCGGCGGAGCCGAGCATGTCCGAGTTGATTCTGCATCATTACCCGACTTCTCCATTTGCCGAGAAGGCCCGCCTGCTGCTGGGTTTCAAAGGCTTGTCGTGGCGCTCGGTGCACATTTCGCCAGTGATGCCCAAGCCGGATCTGACCGCGCTGACTGGCGGCTATCGTAAAACCCCGGTGCTGCAAATCGGCGCCGACATCTACTGCGACACTTCACTGATCGCCCGTCGCCTGGAGCAGGAAAAAGCCCTGCCGAGCTTTTTCCCTGAAGGCCAGGAAATGACCACCGCGAGTTTCGCCACCTGGGTTGATTCGGTGGTGTTTCAACATGCGGTGAGCCTGGTGTTTCAGCCGGAATCGGTAGCCGTGCGTTTCGGCAAGCTGCCGCCGGAAGCGATCAAAGCGTTTATGGCTGACCGCGCCGGTTTGTTCAGTGGCGGCAGCGCCACACGTTTGTCCGCTGAGCAGGCCAAGCATCAATGGCCGACGATCATGCTGCGTCTGGAGCAACAACTGCAGCGCGAGCAGGGCGACTTCCTGTTCGGCGAGCCGTCGATTGCCGACTTCGCACTGGCGCATCCGCTGTGGTTCCTCAAAGCGACTCACGTCACCGCGCCGTTGGTGGATGAGTATCCGGCTGTTTCTGCCTGGTTGGGTCGAGTGTTGGGCTTTGGTCATGGCGCGGCGAGTGCGATGACCTCTGAGGAAGCGCTGGAAGTTGCACGCAGTGCGACGCCAGCGGATCTGCCGAAAGAGCAGTTCATCGACCCGAATGGTTTCAAGGCAGGCCAGCAAGTGGCGATCTCGGCGACGGATTACGGTGTTGATCCAGTCGTCGGTGAGTTGCTGTTTGCCGGTAGCGAAGAGCTGATCATTCGTCGCGAAGACGAGCGCGGCGGCGTGGTGCACGTGCACTTCCCACGCTTCGGCTTCCGCATCGAGGCCCGCTAAATCTGTAGGAGCTAAGCTTGCTCGCGAAGAACGATGACGCGGTGTCTCTGATAAACCGGATTATCGTTCTTCGCGGGCAAGCCTTGCTCCTACAGATTTTTATTTCAGGGCGGCGAGGATCTCGTCCGGGTCAAACCCGCGAATCAAGGTGCCGTTGACATCAATCAACGGAATCCCGCGTCCACCCAATGCCTCATACGCCTTGCGCGCTTCGGCATCCTTCTCGATATCGAACTCCTTGAACGGAATCCCCTTGCTGTCGAGAAAACGCTTGGTCTGCTTGCAGTAACCGCACCAGTCGGTGGCGTAAAGCACGACGTTGGCTTGCGCCCGCGTCTGCTCGGCAACCATCTGCGACGGATTGAACACCCGCTCGATCTTGCCCCAGTTCTGATACACCACGACCACCAGCAGAACCAGCGCGACCTTCTTCAACACATTGGCGAGCATCAGTTGCGCCGCTTCAGCTGATCGGTCAGCGACGTCGGCAAACCTTTGATCACCAACGTGCCGGCCTCTTCGTCGTACTCGATCTTAGAGCCCAGCAGGTGCGCTTCAAAGCTGATCGACAGGCCTTCGGCGCGGCCGGTGAAGCGGCGGAATTGATTCAAAGTGCGTTTGTCCGCTGGAATCTCTGGCGACAGGCCGTAGTCCTTATTGCGGATATGATCGAAGAAGGCTTTCGGGCGCTCTTCGTCGATCAGCTCGGAGAGTTCTTCCAGGCCCATCGGCTCGCCGAGTTTGGCCTGGCTGCTGGCGTAATCGACCAGGGTCTTGGTTTTCTCGCGCGCGGACTCTTCCGGCAGGTCTTCGCTCTCGACGAAATCGCTGAAGGCCTTGAGCAGCGTGCGCGTCTCGCCCGGGCCGTCGACGCCTTCCTGGCAGCCGATAAAGTCGCGGAAGTATTCCGAGACCTTTTTGCCATTCTTGCCCTTGATGAACGAGATGTACTGCTTGGACTGCTTGTTGTTCTGCCACTCGGAGACGTTAATCCGCGCCGCCAAGTGCAGCTGGCCGAGGTCGAGGTGGCGCGACGGGGTCACGTCCAGCTCGTCGGTCACCGCCACGCCTTCGCTGTGGTGCAGCAGGGCGATCGCCAGGTAATCAGTCATGCCTTGCTGATAATGCGCGAACAGCACGTGGCCGCCGACCGACAGATTCGACTCTTCCATCAGCTTCTGCAGGTGCTCGACCGCGACTTTGCTGAATGCGGTGAAGTCCTTGCCGCCCTCCATGTATTCCTTCAGCCAGCCGCTGAACGGGAACGCGCCGGATTCCGGGTGAAACAGGCCCCAGGCTTTGCCCTGTTTGGCGTTATAGCTCTCGTTGAGGTCGGCGAGCATGTTCTCGATGGCCGCGGACTCGGCCAGTTCCGTGTCACGGGCGTGCAGAACTGCGGGCGTGCCGTCGGGTTTTTTGTCGATCAGGTGGACGATGCAATGACGGATCGGCATGGGCTTCTCGGCTGTTGGAAGGGAGGAGGGCAGGCTCCCCCGAAAAAGCGCTAAGTGTACCCGATTCTCGGCACGGGCCTGTTGTAGGAGCTGCCGCAGGCTGCGATCTTTTGATCTGGCATTTTAAAAAAACAGGATCAAAAGATCGCAGCCTGCGGCAGCTCCTACATAAGCGGGAAACCGCGTCAGCGGCAGCGTAAACGTGGGGTTGTAGGGTAAAACCGGGGCGTGCGACCGGGCTTATGCAGTTTTTTCGCGGTTTAGAGCAATAAAGCTGACCAAATGGGTAGCTAGAGGCGGATATTTCCTTGTCTCTGTGCTAGTTTTGCCCGGTCTTACGCGAAGTCACTGCGTTAAGCGTGCAATCAGCATTTGTCAGGTCGAACCAAACCCTGATTTCGGTATCTATAACCCGACTCGTCGTGGTTATCGCCGAGGGTGCCAGATCCAGAAGATCGGGCTCGATGGCTGACACTGCACTCTGCAATCCATATGAATTTGATAGGGAAGGAACACTACATGGCTCTTACTAAAGACCAACTGATCGCCGACATCGCTGAAGCTATCGACGCGCCGAAAACCACCGCGCGTAACGTCGGCGGGCAGATGGTCAACCTCAACAGCGAGATCAACAACGCCG
>NZ_JBIVJB010000093.1:0-1703 GCF_044750025.1 Pseudomonas sp. NPDC088885
AGTTAGGGCTTGGCCCAATGGGAGTCTTGCCTGGCGCGAATCACGTTTAAGAGGACGCAATCCCGTCCGGTCCTGCTGCGGTTCCGAAGGCACGTCTGGAGTGCTCGCGCGGGCTGGGAAGCTGCGCTGTAGCGGGTCGAGAGGCCTTTTACGGTTCCGGGCGTCCGGGCGTGAGCCTGGCGGGAACGCCGGAGTATAACAGAGCAATCACTGCGCGCTGCTTTCCTGCTGCTCAACGGTTTTGCGGCTGGCCGAGGCATTGCCCAGCGGCGCGACATCGGACGGGGCCGCGCCATAGCGCGCGCTTAGCTCGGCGTAGGCCGGTTCGCGCTTGAAACGCTTGAGCTCGGCACCGAAACGCTGCACCAGTAAATCCATGCCAGCATTGCGCCGAACCGCCAAAAACTGGCTCTGGCGGCTAATCACGGCCGGGTTTTCAGTGATCTGATTGCGGATATCCAGTTCATCGAGCAAGTGCTGACCGACGCGGCGATCGGTGATCAGCAAGTCGATACGACCACGCACCAGTTTGCCGAAATTGGCTTCGTGGGTCGGTGCCGGTTCGCGGGTAAACAGGGTCGAATTGCTGAAGTCGGGGCTATATAGATAGCCCGGCGAGGTGCCGATGGTCAGGCCTTTGAGTTCTTCGAGTGTGCTGAACGGGTGCGGTCGATCGTTGGCGTAGAACATCACGAACTCGACGTCCGACAACGGTTCGCTCGGGTAGAGCAGGGTGGCGTCGCGCTCATCGCTGTGAAAGATATCCAGCGCACCGTCGGCCTGACCGGTTTCGAGCATCGACAGGCAACGCTTCCACGGCAGGAACTGCCATTCGACTTCGATGCCCAGCCGTTTGAAGACAATGGCGGTGGTTTCGTAGTCGAGCCCGAGGTTTTTGCCGTTCTCTTCGTAGACGTAAGGCGCCCACGGCTCGGTGACAATACGCAACTTCTCGCCTCGAGCAGCGAAGCTCAGGCAAGCAAAAACCAGCACGGCGAATAACTGTGTGATCAAGGGCATGGCTTGAGATTACGACGAGAAACGCGAAAGAGCCAGAAGGTGGCAGCAGATGCTCTGTTTCGGGCGTTTAAAAGCAAAAGATCGCAGCCCACGACAGCTCCTACATTGGTATTAATCACCCTGTGTAGGAGCTGCCGAAGGCTGCGATCTTTTGATCTTGCTTCTAACGCTTAGCGCGGCAACTTCAGGTTATTCCAGATCGCCAGACTCGGTTCAGCCTGGTTCATGGAATAGAAGTGCAGCCCCGGTGCGCCGCCCTGCAACAGGCGTTCGCACATCTCGCTGACGACTTGCTCGCCAAAGCGCTGAATGCTTTGCGTGTCATCGCCGTAGGCTTCCAGTTGCTTGCGGATCCAGCGCGGGATTTCCGCACCGCAGGCATCGGAGAAGCGCGCGAGTTTGCTGTAGTTGGTGATCGGCATGATCCCCGGCACGATCGGCAGATCCACACCCTGCGCCTGCAAACGGTCGACAAAGTAGAAGTAGCTGTCGGCGTTGAAGAAGTACTGGGTGATCGCGCTGTCGGCGCCAGCCTTGGCTTTGCGCACGAAGTTGGCCAGATCGTCTTCGTAGTTGCGCGCTTGCGGATGCATCTCCGGGTAAGCGGCGACTTCGATGTGGAAATGATCGCCGGTTTCTTCACGAATGAATTCAACCAGTTCATTGGCGTGACGCAGCTCACC
>NZ_JBIVJB010000093.1:1713-17270 GCF_044750025.1 Pseudomonas sp. NPDC088885
TCACCGCGCAGGGCAACGATGCGCTTGATGCCGGCAGCCTTGTACTCGTTCAGCAGGCCGCGCAGGTCGTCCTTGCTGTCGCCGACGCACGACAGGTGCGGTGCGGCCGGTACTTTGACTTCGCTTTCCAGTTGCAGAACGGTGTTGAGGGTGCGATCACGGGTCGAACCACCAGCGCCATAGGTGCAGGAAAAGAAATCAGGGTTGTAAGTGGCCAACTGACGGGCAGTGGCGAGCAGTTTTTCATGCCCAGCATCGGTCTTGGTCGGGAAGAACTCGAAGCTGTAGCGACGGTCTTGGGACATGGTCATACCCTTGGAAACACGTAAGCCGGACGCTGCACCCTGTAGGAGCTGCCGCAGGCTGCGATCTTTGCGGATCAAAAGATCGCAGCCTGCGGCAGCTCCTACACAGAGCGGTCAGCAGCGCCAGTCAGGCAACGCGGTGCGCCAGGCACACCGCGTCGACGCTCAGCCAATCAGTAGCGGTAAGCGTGCGGCTTGAACGGGCCTTCGACGGTCACGCCGATGTAGTCAGCCTGTTGCTTGGTCAGTTGGGTGACCACGCCGCCGAAGCCGCGAACCATTTCCAGGGCCACTTCTTCGTCGAGTTTCTTCGGCAGTACTTCAACGGTCAGGCGCTCGGCTTTCTGGGCTGGCGACAGGTCGGCGTACTTCTGGTCGAACAGGAAGATCTGCGCCAGAACCTGGTTGGCGAACGAACCGTCCATGATGCGGCTTGGGTGGCCAGTCGCGTTACCCAGGTTTACCAGACGACCTTCGGCCAGCAGGATCAGGTAGTCGTCGTTCTGCGCGTCGAAAGCGCCCGGGCCGGTACGGTGAATCTTGTGTACCTGTGGCTTCACTTCTTCCCATGCCCAGTTCTTGCGCATGAAAGCGGTGTCGATTTCGTTGTCGAAGTGACCGATGTTGCAGACAACGGCGCGCTTCTTCAGAGCTTTGAGCATGTTCGAGTCGCAGACATTGACGTTACCGGTAGTGGTCACGATCAGGTCGATCTTGCCCAGCAGTGCTTTGTCGATGCTGGCTTCGGAACCGTCGTTGATACCGTCGATGAACGGCGACACCAGTTCGAAACCGTCCATGCACGCTTGCATGGCGCAGATCGGGTCAACTTCGGAGACTTTAACGATCATGCCTTCCTGACGCAGGGACTGAGCGGAGCCCTTGCCCACGTCACCGTAACCGATGACCAGCGCTTGCTTACCGGACAGCAGGTGGTCAGTACCACGCTTGATCGCATCGTTCAGGCTGTGACGGCAGCCGTACTTGTTGTCGTTCTTGGACTTGGTCACCGAGTCGTTGACGTTGATGGCCGGGATTTTCAGCTCGCCCTTGGCCAGCATGTCCAGCAGACGGTGTACGCCGGTGGTGGTTTCTTCGGTCACGCCGTGAACGCGATCCAGTACTTGTGGGTACTTGTCGTGCAGCAGCTGAGTCAGGTCGCCGCCGTCGTCGAGGATCATGTTGGCGTCCCATGGCTGGCCATCCTTGAGGATGGTTTGTTCCAGGCACCACTCGTACTCTTCTTCAGTTTCGCCTTTCCAGGCGAAAACCGGGATGCCGGCAGCAGCGATAGCGGCAGCAGCCTGATCCTGAGTGGAGAAAATGTTGCACGACGACCAACGTACTTCGGCACCCAGGGCAACCAGGGTTTCGATCAGCACGGCAGTCTGAATGGTCATGTGGATGCAGCCGAGGATCTTGGCGCCTTTCAACGGCTGTTCGCCGGAGTACTTGCGACGCAGACCCATCAGAGCCGGCATTTCCGATTCGGCGATGATGGTTTCGCGACGGCCCCAGGCAGCCAGGGACATGTCGGCAACTTTGTAATCGTTAAAATCTGCAGGCGTGATAACAGCGCTCATGAAGAGCCTCCATTCGTAATGTATGCGAATGGGCGCCGTTGTGCGTTTAGTGTCCAGCCTCAGGCCGGTCAACGCCCCATCCGAGCCTGACAGGTTGAACCTGCTGCAGCGCCCCTCGGACAGGTGGCGGGAAAACGGTATCAAGTGAAGATGACCGTTTTGAAACGGTGGCGATTATAGCCGTCTAGACTGATCTTCCAAAGGGTTTCTGTCGGCCAAATGAAGATCGCTAATGGCGACCATAGTCGAAGCCGCATGGAGCATGACCGCTCAGTCTGCCAAGATACCGTCCATCATTCGGCAAGACACTCAGGAGTGAAGATGAATTTCCACACCCGCAAATGGGTAAAACCCGAAGACCTCAACCCCAACGGCACCCTGTTCGGTGGCAGCCTGTTGCGCTGGATCGACGAAGAAGCGGCGATTTACGCGATCGTCCAGTTGGGCAATCAGCGCGTGGTGACCAAGTACATTTCCGAAATCAACTTTGTCAGCGCCTCGCGTCAGGGCGACATCATCGAACTGGGCATCACCGCCACCGAGTTCGGCCGCACCTCGATCACCCTGACCTGCGAAGTGCGCAACAAGATCACCCGCAAGAGCATTCTCACCGTTGAGAAGATGGTTTTCGTGAACCTCGGCGAAGACGGCTTGCCGGCGCCGCACGGCCGCACTGAAATCAAATATGTGAAAGACCAGTTCCAGGAAGATGAGTTAGTCAGCGAGTGATATCGGCGGCGCTTTCTTCGCGAGCAGGCTCGCTCCCACAAGGATCACGCTGTACCTGTGGGAGCGAGCCTGCTCGCGAAAGCGGTTGTCCTGTCACCGAAGATTTATCTGGCCACTGAACAGTCGTGAGCCGCGGGAGTCGTAGCTAAACACCACCCCCACGGTTCCCACGCCATGACCACCCCTACCGACGGCAAGACCCCCGATCTCTCGGCCAAAGAACAGCACGAAGTCGAGAAAAACCAGCCGCCCCGCGCGGCCGTTCTGCATGAAATCATCCGCTCGCAAGGCGATCAGGAGCTGGAGCGCAGCATCGCCGCACTCTGGTGGTCGGCGCTGGCGGCCGGGTTGACCATGGGCCTGTCGCTGATGGGCATGGGCCTGCTCAACTCGCGCCTGCCCGACGGTGACGAATTCAAAGTGATCGCCAGTTTCGGCTACTGCGCCGGTTTCCTCGCGGTGATCCTCGCCCGCCAGCAACTGTTCACCGAAAATACCCTGACCGCCGTGCTGCCGGTGATGACCAAGCCGACCCTTCAAAACTTCGGCCGGCTGATTCGTCTGTGGACGGTGGTGCTGGTCGGCAACCTTTGCGGCACGATACTGGTGGCGTACGTGATGCTCGAACTGCCGATCTTCGACACCAAGACCGATCACGCCTTCCTCGAAATTGGCCGCAAGGTCATGGAAAACCACGCCAGCCAGATGTTCGCCAAAGGCATCGTGTCCGGCTGGATGATCGCCACCATGGTCTGGATGATTCCGTCTATGGAGAGCGCGAAGATGTGGATCATCATCCTCATCACCTACCTGATGGCGCTTGGCGATTTCACCCACATCGTCGTCGGTTCGGCGGAAGTCTCGTACCTGGTGTTTGCCGGCGAATTGCCGTGGAGTGATTTCTGGATGGTCTTCGCCGGGCCGACGCTGGCGGGGAATATCATCGGTGGCAGTTTCATCTTCGCGTTGATCAGCCACGCGCAGATTCGCAGTGAGAGCGGGACGCCGAAATCCAGCGGCCCTGATGAGCATCAAGGCGAGTCGAAGAAGGATTCCGAGCGATGAGGCGTGGTCGTTGAAAGTGCCGCGCACAAAGCGCTGATCATGTTTGGCCGATCGGTCTGGGCCGGGCTGATCAGCGCGATCTCGCGGTCATAGCGATCATTGCCAATCTGGCTCACTGCGCATTGATGGCCCCATTGCTCAAAACCGGACCAATAGGGCACGAGGCTCACACCCATGCCGCCCGTCACCAGCATGGCAATGGTCTCCAGCGCATCCAGATCGACCATCGGTGTCGGCTTCAATCCTTGATCCGCCAGATATTGCTCGGCGTAGCGTCCGCCCCAAGCGTCCGGGTCGTAGCGGATGTAAGGCTGGCTCATGAGTTGCGCAGGAATGCTGATCGAGGACTTTTCTTTCGACAGAAACACCAGCGGCTCCTTGCGCAGGGACACCGCTTGCAGGGCTTTGGGCATTTCGAACGGCGGAGCGACGAGGATCGCCGCGTCCACCTCGCCTGAAAGAAGTGCCTGATACAGCGATCGCGATGTTCCCGGCACGATCACCGGGGTCAAGCCCGGCGCCGAAACGGTCAGCGCGCGCAAAGCTTCCGGCATCAGCCCAGTCAGAACCGTGGAAATCGCGCCGATTCGCAACTGTCCGGTCAGCCCCGCGCCGTCAGCGTCTCCCGCCAATAAGGCCACTTCACGAACGATACGTCTGGCTCTGGGCAACAAACCGAGACAGGCCTGACTCGGCTTGGCGGCATGCCCGACGCGGGATAACAGCTCAAAACCGAGCTGCCGTTCGAGCGCGAGAATGCGCTGACTGATTGCGGCGGCCGTTAGTCCTTCAATTCGCGCAGCATGGGCGATCGAGCCGCATTCGACGACGGTGATCAGGCTCTTTAAATATCGCGTATCCATAAGAAATGCTTTCGATAGCAGTAAGAATTACAGGCTATCTCTTTTGATCTAAACCGCACAGTCTTCAAGCATTCCGCTGTTTCCATCGTCCGGTGATCGTCAGGAGTTCTTTATGCAGTCGATTTTTCATCTCGCTATGCACGTCCGCGATTTGCAGGTTTCCCGCGATTTTTATGGAGGTTTGCTGGGGTGTAAAGAAGGTCGCAGTACCGAGACGTGGGTCGATTTCGATTTTTTTGGCCATCAATTGTCGTTGCACTTGGGCGAACCCTTTGCGGTCAGCAACACCGGGAAAGTCGGCGAGCATGACGTGCCGATGCCCCATCTCGGCGTGATCCTTGAGATGTCGGACTGGGTTGCGTTGAAGGAGCGCTTGATCGAAGGCCAGGTGCAATTTGTGCTTCATCCGCACATTCGTTTTCCCGGAGAGCCCGGTGAGCAGGCAACCATGTTCTTTCGCGATCCTGCCGGGAACCCCATTGAGATAAAGGGCTTCACTGACTTGCAGGGTGTTTATGCACAATTTTGATCAGGCTGATGCCACCGCCATTGCCGAAAGCGTGCGCTCCGCTGTTGTGAATGCGGAGACCGTTGCCGAGCATTTTCTTGAATGCGTCGATACGCGCGAGCCCATCATAAAAGCGTTTGTTTCGTTCGACCCGGAAGAGGTACGCCGCCAGGCCCGCCAACTGCAGAACGCTCACGCGAAAGGCTTGCTGGCGGGTGTGCCCGTGGGGGTCAAGGACATCTATGACACCGTGGATCATCCGACCCGTTTCTACTCGCCGATCTATGAGGACAATCGTCCTTCGCGTGATGCCCATGTCGTCGCACTGCTGCGCCAGGCCGGGGCGGTGATCATGGGCAAGACCCACACCACCGAATTCGCTTACATGCACACCGGGCCAACTCGCAATCCGCATGATCTCGACAGAACGCCCGGAAGCTCCAGTGCCGGCTCGGCAGCGGGGATGGCGGCCGGTTTTTTTCCGCTCGCGTTGGGCACGCAGACCGCCGGGTCGTTGATCAAGCCAGCATCCTACTGCGGTCTGTATGCGTTCAAACCTTCGTACGGGCTGGTTTCGCTGGAAGGGGTCAAGCCATTGGCGCCGAGTTTCGACACGGTGGGTTGGTATGGCCGCTCGGTGCGCGATCTCGAGCTGATGGCGCAAGTCTTGATCCCCGGTCTCCCGACGCTTGCTCATCAACAGAGCGTTTGCACGTTCGGCTTCTGTCGTACGGCGCGTTGGGATCAGGTTGATGAAGAGGTAGCCACAGCATTGGAAGCCGCGCTTGAGGATTTGCGACTGGCGGGCCATCAAGTCATTGAGGTAGTGCTGCCTGAGGCGTTTGCGTCGGTATTCGATGATCATCTGTTGATCAACGATTGCGAGGGCGCCCGATCACTGGCCAAAGAGCTGCAAGCGTCCCCTGACCAACTCAGTGAGGAATTACTGGCGATGATCGAGCGCGCCCGTCTGACGACGTGGGCGCAAGAGTCAGCGGCGAAGAAGCGCCTGGCAACGTTAGCCGCGGTGTTGGAGCTGATATTCCAACCGTTCGACGCGGTGCTGGGTGCGAGCTGCGGCATCGTCGCGCCGTTGGGGCTTGGCGCGACGGGGTCATCCGATTTCAGCAAGTTCTGGATGGCGTTTGGCTTGCCGCAAATCAACCTTCCTCTCGTCCGCAAGACCGGGGCGTTGCCCATTGGCCTGCAAATGATTGGCGCGTTCAGAGCTGACAGTCATCTGTTATACGCTGCCGGGCAGGTTGAGGCAGTGCTGAGCACTGCCCGCGAGACGGTGCCACAGTGATGCGTCAGTGCGCAGATTCAGTCGCCGCTTTCGGCTCATTGCGCGTCGCATGTTTGACCAGTTTGCCGATGGTCAGGCCCTGCAGCAGGATCGACGACAGCACCACGATGTAGGTGATGCTCAGCAGCAAATCGCGCTCCGGGCCCAGCGGCAGGGCCAGCGCCAGTGCCACCGAAACACCGCCGCGCAAACCACCCCAGGTCAGAATGCGGATGGTGCCGGCGGGCACTGTGCGCCAGCGCCGTAGCAGCAGAATCGCCGGAGCGACGGTGAGCAGACGCGACAACAGAATCGCCACCGCCAACACACCGGCCGCGGCCATGTGCAACCAGTTGAACGGCAGCAGCAACAGCTCCATGCCGATCAGCGCGAACAGCAGCGCGTTGAGCATGTCATCGAGCAATTCCCAGAAACCGTCGAGATAACGACGAGTCATTTCGTTCATCGCCAGATTGCGCCCGACGTTGCCGATGATCAGACCGGCGACCACCATCGCGATCGGCGCTGACACATGAATCTCGGTGGCCATCGCCGAACCGCCGATGACCAGCGCCAGCGTCAGCATCACGGTGATCTGGTGCTGCTCGATGCTTTTGATCATCCGATAGACCAGGTAACCGATCAGCCCGCCGAACAGCACACCGCCAATCGCTTCGTGAACGAACAGCATGGCCGTGGCGCTGACGGTCGGGGTTTCGCCGAGTTGGGCGATGCCGAGCAACACGGTGAACACCACAACCGCCGTGCCGTCGTTGAACAGCGACTCGCCGACGATGGTGGTTTTCAGTGGTTTCGAGGCGTTGGCGGTACGCAACACGCCGAGCACCGCGATCGGGTCGGTCGGCGAAATCAGCGCGCCGAACAGCAGGCAGTAAAGGAAACTCACGTGCCAGCCGAACAGGGCAAAGATGTAAAAGGCGAGGCTGCCGATCACCGTGGTGGCGATCAACACACCGAAGGTCGCCAGCAGGCCAATCGGCCAGCGGTAGCTGCGCAAGTCGTTGAGGTTGACGTGCAAGGCGCCGGCGAACAGCAGGAACGAGAGCATCCAGTTCATCAGCAGATCGCCGAAGTCGATCTGGCCGATCAGTTGCTGCACGCGTTCTTCAAGACCGGGGTAGCCGAGTACGCTCAGGCCTTGCAGGATCAGCGAGAACAGCAGCGCGGTGACCATCACGCCGATGGTCGGCGGCAGTCCGATGAAGCGGAAGTTGACGAAGGTGAGGAGGGTGGTGAGGCAGATGAAAGCGGCGACAAGTTCAAGCATCCGGGGTCCTTTGGATGGAGGGGTTTTTGAGGTGCGGCCATGCTTGGGCGCAAGGGTTTGATGGGGTGACAGAGGCTGAAGGCACAAGCTTCCCTCACCCCAGCCCTCTCCCGGAGGGAGAGGGAGCCGATCTTGGTCGAGTTCAAATCCTGAGTTCGACTCGAAGTTTCAGGTCGGCGTAGCTCGACATTCACCTCGGTCAGTCCCCTCTCCCTCCGGGAGAGGGTCAGGGTGAGGGCTAGCCGGACACATTGACCGCAACCGCCCCCCGACGTTGCAGGTAAATAAACAAAAGCGCCGTCAGCACCGTCAACCCGCCGACCAGCGCCCCCGTCCACGGCAGATCCGCCAGATCCGCACCGCTGGCCACCACCAGCCCGCCGATCCACGCGCCCGCTGCGTTACCCAGGTTGAAAGCACTCTGGTTCAGCGTCGAACCCAGATTCGGTGCTTCATGCGCCTGATCAATAATCAGCAACTGCAAAATCGGGCACAGCGCAAAGGCAAAAATCCCCCACAGCACCAGCGTGATCGCCGCCGGTATCACCGAACGACTGGTCTGACTAAACGCCGCCAGAATCACCACAACCGCCAATGCCACGCCGACCAGTGAAGGCAGCAAACGGCTGTCCGCCAGACGTCCACCGAGCATGCTGCCGCCGGTCAAACCCACGCCGAACAACAGCAACATCACGGTCACGCCGTGCGGGCTGACGCCGGTGATGTCCTGCAGGATCGGTGCGATGTAGGTGAACACGCTGAACAGACTGGTCGAGGCCAGCACACTCATGCCCAGTGCCAGCAGCACATTGACCTTACCCAGCACTTTGAACTCGCTGGCGAGGTTGGCCTTGTCCATCGGGATGTGTTTCGGCAGCCAGAACCACTGCGCGAGGGCGGCGATGACGCCGATTACCGACACTGCCCAGAACGTCGATCGCCACCCGGCGTACTGGCCGAGCGCTGTGCCCAATGGCACGCCGAGGACGTTGGCCAAAGTCAGGCCGGTGAACATCATCGCAATTGCTTGCGCACGTTTGTTCGGCGCAACGAGCCCGGCGGCGACCACCGAGCCAATGCCGAAAAACGCACCGTGGCACAGCGCCGTGACCACGCGTGCAGCCATCAGCGTCGCGTAGTTCGGGGCAAGGGCGCAGAGGATGTTGCCGAGGATAAACATCAGCGTCATGCCCAGCAGCGTCGCTTTGCGCGGCATGTTGGCGGTGCCGATCGCTAGGATCGGCGCGCCGAAAACCACGCCCAGCGCGTACCCGGTGATCAACAAACCAGCGTGGGGAATGCTCACGGCGAGGTCGCGGGCGACGTCGGGCAGCAGGCCCATGATGACGAATTCAGTGGTGCCGATGCCGAATGCGGCAACAGCGAGGGCAAGCAAAGCGAGTGGCATGCGCAAGGTCTCTGTCGGTAGTCTTGACGCTGTGATCAGGCGTACGCAGGCCATCGACCGTTCTCGAAGAGAGGCGGTGCAGGCGGGAATTATTGGAATTTTTCTGTGCGCAACTGAGTGCGGCGTGGTCGCTTGCAGTATAAACAGCTGCTGACACATCGCGAATCAATAATCTGACTATTCGAATTATCGATTTTCACTGTAGGAGCTGCCGCAGGCCGCGATCTTTTGATCTTGCTCTTAAAAATCAGGATCAAAAGATCGCAGCCTTCGGCAGCTCCTACACGGGGATTCATAAAAATAAGAGGTGAAAGGTGCTGGCGACGGGTTTGGTATTGATGGCGGCGCTGTTGCATGCGACGTGGAATACGTTGATCAAATTCAGCGCCGAGCGGCTGCTGGTGGTGGCATGCATGGACACCGTGGCGCTGCTGGTCGTCGCCATCGCGTTTCCGTTTGTGAGCCTGCCGCCCATGGAGATCTGGCCATGGATTCTCGCTTCGGCAGCGTTTGAACTGCTCTATCGCTATTTGTTGATTCAGGCGTATCGGGTGGGCGATCTGGGGCTGGTCTATCCACTGATGCGCGGACTGTCGCCGTTGGTGGTGCTGGCGCTGACCCTGATCTTCGCCGGTGAGGTGCTCACCACCCAGCAGATCTTCGGGATCATGCTGATTCCGGTGGGCATGGCCTGCCTGCTTTGGCAGGGCGGCGGTGGCAAACACTTGCCGTGGTCGATGCTGCCCGTGGTGGCGCTGATCGGCTTGTGCATCGGTTGCTACACCTACATCGATGGCCAGGCGCTGCGGCGCTGGTCGCATCCGCTGGATTATCTGGTCTGGGTCACGCTGCTCAGCGCCTGGCCGTTTCCGTTGCTGGCGTGGGTCGCCAAGCGTCCGGCGTTCATGCTGTTCTGGCGCGAGCAATGGAAGCTCGGTCTGGCGGTGGGCTTCTGCGTGTTGGCCAGCTACGCTCTGGTGCTGTGGGCAATGCAATTGGGCTCGATTGCCGAAGCGGCGGCGTTGCGTGAGATCAGCGTGATCCTGGTGGTGCTGTTCGGTATGCGCTACCTCAAAGAACCTTTCGGCCGACCGCGGCTCTTAGCCTGTGGGCTGGTGCTGATTGGCATGCTGATCATGAAGTTCTGACAGCCCGCGAATTCTATAACTCGAAAAAAGGACGGCGTTATGACGGTGGCTCTGTGGTGTGTGTTGATCGCGATATTTTTGCCGTATGTCTGCACCGGTGTGGCCAAGGCTGTCGGTGGCTACCGGCTGAGTGACAATCACGATCCGCGCGACTTTCTCGAAAGCCTGAATGGTGTGGCTCGGCGGGCGCATGCGGCGCAATTGAACAGCTTTGAAGTGATGCCGGCGTTTGCCGCGGCGGTGCTCGTCGCGCATCTGGTGGGGACTGCGCAGTTGGTGACAGTGAATGTGCTGGCGGTGATGTTTATCACCAGTCGCCTGCTGTACATCATTTGCTATCTGGCCGACTGGGCGATCTTGCGTTCGCTGGTGTGGTTTGTGGGGATGGGGTTGATTGCTTCGTTCTTCTTTGTATCGGTCTGATTATCGGGTGTGGCTGATGGCCTCTTCGCGAGCAAGCCCGCTCCCACAGTTGGAATACCTATCCATGTGGGAGCGGGCTTGCTCGCGAAGGCTATCTAACAGCCATCGATAATCTCAGGGCTTACTTCTTCTCTGTATCAGCCACCTGCGGCACTTGCGGCAGCGGCGCGCCTTTTGGCCAGAGCATCCAGATTTGCCCCTGCTGTTTCATGTCCCCGGCCAGTTGCCCGGCTGCATCACCCGTGCCCCAAAACAGATCCGCACGCACCTCGCCAGCAATCGCGCCGCCGGTGTCCTGCGCCGCGACCGGGCGAACCAGTGCGGTGCCATCCGGGCGCGTGGTCGACAGCCACAACAGACTGCCCAACGGAATCACCTTGCGATCCACCGCCGCGCTATAGCCAGCCGTTAGCGGTACGTTCAGCGAACCGCGCGGGCCTTCGTTGCTGTCCGGGTTACGGGTGAAGAACACATAGCTCGGGTTGCTGCCCAGCAATTCCTGGATGCGCGACGGGTTGGCCTTGGCCCAATTGCTGATCGCGCTCATGGTCACGTCTTCTTTCTTCAACTCGCCTTGCTCGACCAGCCAACGACCAATCGGTCGGTACGGATGACCGTTCTGATCGGCATAGGCGATGCGCAGCTGTTTGCCGTCCTGAGTCTGGATGCGCCCGGAACCCTGAATTTGCAGGAATTGCAGGTTCATTGGATCGGTCAGGTAAGCCACCACGGGGGCTTTCACACCTTTGGCTTCGATGGTCGCGGCGTCGTCGTAAGGTTTGAGCACTCGACCTTCGAGACGACCGCGCAGGCGTTTGCCCTTCAATTCCGGATAGATGCTGTCGAGCGAGACGATGATCATGTCTTCGGGCACGCCGTACACCGGCACATTTGCCACGTCGGTCGGGGTCAGGCTACCGGGGTAGACCGGTTCGTAGTAACCGGTGATCAAGCCGTTGGGATTGTCGTTTTCAGCGCGCAGGCCGAAGACATCGAGGTTCTGTTTGAGAAACGCGCGAATCTCGTCGGCGCTCTGCGGCACAGTGGCCGCTGCTGCGCAGGTCGGGCCCCAGACCGTATCAGCCTTGAGTCGGGTGCAGGCGCTGCGCCACGAACCGAAACCTGCCACCAGATCGCTGTCGGACACAACCGGCAGTGCTTCCCACGTGGCGCTGGAGTAAGTGGCCAGTGCGTGGGTTTTCGGCTTGGCAGTCTCGCCACCGGTGCAGCCGGCGAGGATCGCCAGCAGCGGAAGGGTTGCGATCAGTGGGTGACGCCAGGCCTTGAAGCGGCTGTTCATGGAGTAATTCCTGTGCCGGTCGCCCGAATGCTCCATGCGTTCAGACAACCCTTAATTTTAATAGGGCTATTGGTGTTTGTCGGTGACGCGGGGATACTGGCCGCCGATTCCGTGACCTGAAGCCACCATGACTCTTAAAAGAATTTCTGTTGTATTGCTGGCCTGTCTGACCTTGTCCGCCTGCGGCGGTGTCGATCCGAACTCTCCACTGGGTCAACGCAAGGCAATCTTCAAACAAATGCTCAAAACCGGCGAAGACCTCGGTGGCATGTTGCGCGGACGCATTCCGTTCGACGGGCCGAAATTTGCCGAAGGCGCGGTCAAACTCGATGCGCTGTCCCATGAGCCGTGGAAGCATTTCCCGCAGGTGCGCGAAGAAGATCACACCAGCGCCAAGGACGATGTCTGGCAAAAACAGGCGCAGTTTCAGGACATGGCCCGCAAGCTGGAAGCAGCCACCGGTGAATTGGTAATCGCCAGCCAGGTTCAGCCGTATAAGGCCAGCAACCTCGGGCCTGCGGTGCAGAAAGTTGAAGATGCCTGCAGCGCTTGCCATAAACAGTTTCGCGATCATTGATCTTCAAGACTGCTGAGTAACCCTGTGGCGAGGGGATTTATCCCCGTTGGGCTGCGAAGCAGCCCCAAAACCATACAGCCGAGCTTTTCAGTCAGACCCGACCAGCCGGATTTGCGACGGCTTCGCCGCCGAACGGGGATAAATCCCCTCGCCACAAGGGCATCAATTACTTGTCGATTTCGTCCAGCGCGTCTTGCAGTTCTTTACGCGACTCGGCGAGTTTGTCTTTGCGTTTGTTGATCTTTTCCGGATCGCCTTTCTTCATCGCCTTGTCCAGATCCGCCTGGCGCTGGCTCACTTCGTGTTTGGCTTCGAGCACTTTATTTTCGCGCTCTTTTTTCAGGCCCGCGTCGGTGCAGTTCTTGGTCACTTCATTCAGTGCAGTTTCCAGACCTGCCTGCTGATCGGCATTGCCACGGGATTTGGCCTGTTCGATCTGGTTCATGATGCCTTGCTTCTTGGCGGCGCAGCCGGTCAGGCCCGGAGCGTCTTCGTCGGCCATTACAGGGGTGGCCATCATGCCGCAAAGCGTCAGCAGGGCGAGCGGTGCGAGAAATTTCATAAAAGCTCCATGTGCAAAGGCAATCGGGTCGGTGGGGCACTGCGCTGTTGGAGCGCCGAGCCGGCCGTTGGGTTCCCGGCTGCGGGGGGTGCGTGTTCAGAAACCGTCGATTGCGGCGGCGTGTAAGGTTTCACTCAGAGCCAGCACTTGCGGGTCGCGAAAGAATGCGCTCAATTGCGCCGCACGCCCCGGGCCGATACCGGCTTCTGCCTGCCATTGTTCGGTGTCACGTTGTGCCAGCGCCTGCCACGAGTCAGGCAGTTGTACCTGACCGGTTGGCGGCATGCCCAAAGCTTTCAGCCATTGAGTGAACGGCCGTTGGCGCGCGCTGTTAAAACTGTTGAGCAAACGCGCGCTGCTGCGCTCGCCGAAGCCGGTAATGTTAGCAAGCTCTGGCGCGTCGAGGGTCAACCAATCCAGCAGGTTGTTCACGCGGCGTGTTTCGAGAAGTTTCTCCCAAGTGCCGCGCCCGACATTCTGCATCGCCAATCCTTGCTTGCCACTGAGCCAGGTCAAGCGCGCGAGAAACTGGCTCTCGCAACCGGGGGTGGGTTGCCAGCAGCTCAGCGCGTGGAAGTCATCGGCGACGGGAATGTTGAGGGCTGTGCGTTCGGTGGCGCGCAGCACAACGCTATCGAGCCGTGGAATCGTCAGGCCGGCGAGGCTGATTGCCACTTGATCGCCGGGGCGAATGTCCAGGTCTTGCCAGCGTTTGAACGAGCTGGCGCTGACCCGTTTGATTTCGCGGTCATCGAGCATGACGGGTTTGAGTTCGAGCACCGGCGTGATGCGCCCGGTGCGCCCGATCTTGAAGTTGACCTTGCGCACTTCGGCCAGCGCTTGAGCAAAAGGATACTTCCAGGCAATTGCCCAATAAGGAGCGCGAGCCTGCCAGCGCTCGGCAGGTGGGCGTTGGCTTTGGCGCAGAACCACGCCATCAGTAGCAAAGGGTAGGGGCGAGCGATACCAGTGATCGCGCCATTTCTGCGCTGCATCAAAATCGGTGACGGGATGGCTGTACGGTTCAATCGTGGCGAAACCCAGCGTCGCCAACGTGGCGATTCGCTCGGGCAATTGCGCTGGGCCTTGGGGCCAGTCCCAAACGAACAATCCAATCCCGGAAGCTTGTTCCGCATCCAAAGATTTTCGCCCCATCAGGCCGGCGACGGTGGCGCGAGCGTTAACGCTGCCAGATTGAGCTTGCACGTGCTGGTTCAAGCGCCAGTAGAGTTCGCCCTGCACCAGCAAATCCAAGGGTTGTGACAGGCGTTGCGGGATGGCGCCGATCTTTTGTGCTGAGGCTGTCCAGTCCTGCCCGCTAACCCCGTCGCCACGGCTGATGGCTTGTTGCAAAACGCCCGCGCGATAAATCAGCGTCACGGCGACACCGTCGACTTTGGGTTGAACCCAGACATCCTTGCGATTACCTAGCCATGCACCCACGGCCTCATCTTTGTGGATTTTATCCAGACCGGTATGGGCGATGGGGTGTGCAACCGAGCCTGAGGCTGTGCGCAAAGGATCAGTTGGCGAGGGCAGGTTGAAGCACGCCCGCCATTCGTTCAGTTGCGCAACGGATTGGTCGTAGAGTTCGTCGGCAATCAGTGAACGGCCTTCGCGGTGGTAGGCGTCGTCCCATTGGTTGATCTGTTTTTGCAGGGTGGTGATTTCGCGTTGGGCTTGGGACGCGGGCCAGTTCGGGCAGGTGGCGTGGGCGCTGAATGTTGCGGGCATCAGCAGGACAATAAATAACAGGCGCAGCGTGGCAAGCATCGTGAGCGTCCTTGCTCGAGGGGAATGCTTGAAGGTTAGGCGAAGATATTTACTCTGCCGGGTGGGTGTTTTACGGCTTGTTTCTGTGCAATGAAAAGAGCCCCTCACCCTAGCCCTCTCCCGGGGGGAGAGGGGACTGACCGAGTGGTTTGTTGGATATGCATCGACCTGAACGTTCTGAGTTGAACTACGGGTTTCAAGCACAAAAAAAAGCCCCGCACGGCGCGAACCGTGCGGGGTTTTTTGTACCGCCGGGGAAAGTCTTACAGACCAGCAGCAGCGCGCAGGGCGTCGGCGCGGTCGGTTTTTTCCCAGGTGAACGTGGTGAAGGTGTCTTCGCCAACGGTCTTGGTCTCTGGCGTGCGACCGAAGTGGCCGTACGCTGCAGTTTCCTGGTACATCGGGTGCAGCAGGTCGAGCATGGTGGTGATTGCGTATGGACGCAGGTCGAACACTTCACGCACCAGTTTGACGATCTTGTCGTCGCTGATCTTGCCGGTGCCGAAGGTGTTCAGCGAGATCGAAGTAGGCTGAGCCACGCCGATCGCGTAGGACACCTGAATCTCGCAACGCTCGGCCAGGCCGGCAGCGACGATGTTCTTGGCAACGTAACGGCCAGCGTACGCAGCCGAACGGTCAACCTTCGATGGATCTTTACCGGAGAACGCGCCGCCGCCGTGACGGGCCATGCCGCCGTAGCTGTCGACGATGATCTTGCGACCGGTCAGAACGCAGTCACC
>NZ_JBIVJB010000093.1:17280-18109 GCF_044750025.1 Pseudomonas sp. NPDC088885
GGGTTGATGTGGAACTGGGTGTCTTTGCTCCGCAGTTCGGCAGGCAGCACGTGCTTGACGATCAGCTCCATCACGCCTTCGCGCAGGTCTTTGTACGACACTTCAGGGTTGTGCTGGGTCGACAGAACAACCGCGTCGATACCGACAACCTTGCCGCCTTCGTAACGGCAAGTCACTTGCGACTTGGCGTCCGGGCGCAGCCAAGGCAGCAGACCCGATTTACGGGCTTCAGCCTGGCGCTGTACCAACTGGTGCGAGAAGGTGATCGGTGCTGGCATCAAAACGTCGGTTTCGTTGCTGGCGTAGCCGAACATCAGGCCCTGGTCGCCGGCACCCTGATCTTCAGGCTTGGCACGGTCAACACCCTGGTTGATGTCTGGGGACTGCTTGCCGATGATGTTCATCACGCCGCAGGTCGCGCCGTCGAAGCCGACGTCGGAGCTGTCATAGCCGATGTCGAGAATCACGTTACGCACGATCTCTTCCAGATCGACCCAGGCGCTGGTGGTCACTTCACCAGCAACGATGGCCACGCCAGTCTTGACCAGAGTTTCCACGGCAACGCGTGCGTGTTTGTCCTGGGTAATGATGGCGTCCAGCACCGCATCGGAAATCTGGTCGGCGATTTTGTCCGGATGTCCTTCAGACACGGACTCGGAGGTGAAGAGGGAGTTTTCGCTCATCTGGATGTTTTCCTGAATTTACCGATGGTGAGTGTCGCCAGCCGGTCGCTGAAAGTGGCGAACCTGGATCTGGAAACCATTACGTAAGCCTACATAGAGGCTTTCCCCGGGAACGAGTCCCGCAGCGGTGGCCCAACGGGCCAAAT
>NZ_JBIVJB010000094.1:0-17961 GCF_044750025.1 Pseudomonas sp. NPDC088885
TTAAAGACGGTGCCTGCGTACGTCTGCGCCAGGGCCGCATGGAAGATTCCACAGTGTTCTCCGATGACCCGGTGAGCATGGCTGCCAAGTGGGTGGAGGGCGGTTGCCGCCGTCTGCATCTGGTCGATCTGAACGGCGCGTTTGAAGGCCAGCCGGTCAACGGCGAAGTGGTTACCGCGATCGCCAAGCGTTACCCGACTCTGCCGATCCAGATCGGCGGCGGCATCCGTTCGCTGGAAACCATCGAGCACTACGTCAAGGCTGGCGTCAGCTACGTGATCATTGGCACCAAAGCCGTGAAAGATCCGGCGTTCGTCGCTGAAGCGTGCCGCGCGTTCCCGGGCAAGATCATTGTCGGTCTGGACGCCAAAGACGGCTTCGTCGCCACCGATGGCTGGGCGGAAATAAGCACCGTGCAGGTCATCGATCTGGCCAAGCAATTTGAAGCCGACGGCGTCTCCTCGATCGTTTATACCGACATCGCCAAAGACGGCATGATGCAGGGCTGCAACGTGCCGTTTACCGCTGCGCTGGCTGCCGCTACCAAGATCCCGGTGATCGCGTCCGGCGGCATCCACAATCTCGGTGACATCAAGTCGCTGCTCGACGCCAAGGCGCCGGGCATCATCGGCGCCATCACGGGTCGCGCGATTTATGAGGGCACGCTGGATGTGGCAGAAGCCCAGGCTTTCTGCGATAGCTACGCGACCAGCTCCAAGCTGTAAGCTGCGAGCTGCAAGTTAGAAGCGCGACCGCGTCCGCTCTTTCTTGCAGCTTGAAGCTTGAAGCTTGCAACTCTTAATCGGAGATTAAGTATGGCTCTGGCCAAACGCATCATCCCTTGCCTGGACGTGGATAACGGCCGGGTCGTCAAAGGTGTGAAATTCGAGAACATCCGCGACGCCGGTGACCCGGTGGAAATCGCCCGTCGCTATGACGAGCAGGGTG
The DNA here is from genome assembly GCF_044750025.1 of Pseudomonas sp. NPDC088885. Lineage (NCBI taxonomy): Bacteria > Pseudomonadati > Pseudomonadota > Gammaproteobacteria > Pseudomonadales > Pseudomonadaceae > Pseudomonas > Pseudomonas sp. NPDC088885. The sequence continues at coordinate 949 of NZ_JBIVJB010000094.1, forward strand.
CCGACGAGATTACCTTTCTCGACATCACCGCCAGCGTCGATGGTCGCGACACCACGCTGCATACCGTCGAGCGCATGGCCAGCCAGGTGTTCATCCCGCTGACCGTCGGCGGTGGTGTGCGTACCGTGCAGGACATTCGTAATCTGCTGAATGCCGGTGCGGACAAGGTGTCGATCAACACCGCTGCCGTGTTCAATCCGGAATTCGTTGGCGAAGCCGCGCAGCATTTCGGCTCGCAGTGCATCGTCGTCGCCATCGACGCCAAGAAGGTTTCCGGCCCGGGTGAAACCCCGCGCTGGGAAATCTTCACCCACGGCGGGCGCAAGCCAACCGGCCTCGACGCGGTCGAGTGGGCGAAGAAAATGGAAGGCCTCGGTGCCGGCGAAATCCTGCTGACCAGCATGGATCAGGACGGCATGAAAAACGGTTTCGATCTCGGCGTGACCCGCGCGATCAGCGACGCGCTGGGGATTCCGGTGATTGCTTCCGGCGGTGTCGGCAACTTGCAGCACTTGGCTGACGGCATTCTCGAAGGCCACGCCAGCGCTGTGTTGGCGGCGAGTATTTTCCACTTCGGCGAATACACCGTGCAGGAAGCCAAGGCCTACATGGCTAAACGCGGCATCACGATGCGTTAAGCGTCAAAATCGATACAGGCCAGTGGACACCATGGCGCACCCAAGGCACTCTTGGGCACGCCATGGATTTCGGTAGCCCAACATGATCAAACGCCTGCTTCTAGTTCTCGCCAGCGCCTCTCTGTTGCTCATCAACACGGCTCGCGCCGAAACCAGTCCCGACACCGATCTGGTGCTCCTTACCGAAAACTTCCCGCCGTACAACATGGCGAAGAACGGCAAAAATTTCGCCCAAGGCGAAAACATCAACGGCATCGCCACCGACATCGTTCGGGAAATGTTCCAGCGTGCCGGCGTTACTTACAGCCTGACCCTGCGCTTTCCTTGGGAGCGCGTCTACAAACTCGCCCTGGAAAATCCTGGTTACGGCGCCTTCGTGATGGCGCGCCTGCCGGATCGCGAAAAACTCTTCAAATGGGTCGGCCCGATCGGCCCGGATGACTGGATCCTGTTGGCCAAGGCCGACAGCAAGATCACCCTCGAAACCCTTGAGGACGCGCGCAAATACAAGATTGGCGCGTACAAGGGCGATGCGATTGCCGAGACACTGACCAAGCAAGGCTTGAAGCCGGTGGTGGTGTTACGCGATCAGGACAACGCCAAGAAGCTGGTCAACGGGCAGATTGATTTGTGGGCGACGGGTGATCCGGCGGGGCGCTATCTGGCGCGACAGGATGGGGTGACGGGGCTGAAGACGGTGCTGCGCTTCAACAGCGCTGAGCTGTATCTGGCGCTGAATAAAGATGTGCCGGAAGAAACCGTGAAGAAGCTGCAGGCCGCGCTGGACCAGATGCGCAAGGATGGTGTGGTGGATGACATCATGGGGAAATATCTCTAATCCCAGCGTCACCGCGATTCAATTGTGGGAGCGGGCTTGCTCGCGAAGGCGTCGTGTCAGGCAACTCAGATGTTGACTGAAGCACCGCATTCGCGAGCAAGCCCGCTCCCACATTTTGTTTTAGGGCGTTGCGGATTCAGCGGTAAACGCCATCTTTGCCGTGTGCTGCAGTCGCCTTGTTACTGCGCACACTGATCATCTGCCGGATATCAATCCACTCAATCCCCTGAGCCTTCAGCTTCGGCAATTCGCGCTCCAGCACCGCCAGCGTCTGCGGATACGGATGCCCGATCATCACCGCCGAACCCTGCTTGTGCGCCAGGCTGATCGCCGTCTGCAACTGCGTGGAAATCGCCGCCTCAGTTCGCTCATCATCAAGAAACACATCTCGCGAAACACTGGCCAGATCGATCTTCTGCGCCTGCTGCGCAGCAACGGTCTGCGCACTGGTGCGGCTGTCGACGAAGAACTTGTGCCGTCGCTGCAACTCGGCCATCAACCACGCCATCGCCACCGGTTGCGCAGTCATGCGGCTGCCCATGTGGTTATTGATGCCAGCGGTGTACGGCACCATTTTGAAGGCGGCGTTCAGGCGTTTTTCCAGTTCTTCGATAGGCAGATCGGGGTGCCAGGCGTAAGGCCCGGTGGCCGGATCCATTGGCATGTGCAGGATGACGATTTTGCCGGCGCGATGGGCCTCGCGGGCAAATTCGGTAGCGTGCGGGGTGTCGGGCATGATCGCCGTGGTCACCGGGCCGGGCAGGGCCAGCACGCGGCGATCCCGGGGCAGGTTTTGCCCCAGGTCATCGATGATCAGACTCAGGTAGGCCTTGTGAGGCTTTGCGCTGACGGGCTCTGCGTGAGCAGCACCCGCCAGACAGCACAACAGAACGAAGACGAAACGCAAAGACATCCTCAACGGCCGGACGTAATGCTCAGCCCTTTGAGCAGGCTCAGGGCCTGGGCCAATTGGTAGTCATCATCCTGCGGCATGGCTTTAGGCTTGGCGCCCGAGCCGGTCGGTTTGTCGGCGCCGCCGTTGCCGTTACCCAAGTGACCTTGCAGGTCGGCTTCTTTGAAGTAATCGCCGTCCGCCTCGTTGGTGATCTTCGCTTTGCGCACTTCGATGTCCGGGACGATGCCCTGCGCCTGAATCGAGCGGCCGTTCGGCGTGAAGTACAGCGCGGTGGTGATTTTCAGTGCACGGTCGTTGTTCAGCGGCAGCACGGTTTGTACCGAGCCCTTGCCGAAACTGGTGGTGCCCATGACCACGGCGCGTTTCTGATCCTGCAAGGCGCCGGCGACGATTTCCGAGGCCGAGGCGCTGCCACCGTTGATCAACACCACCATTGGCACCGCTTCGCTTTCGTCTTTGCCGGTGGCGGAGAAGCGCAGTTCGGAGTTGGCGATGCGGCCCTTGGTGTAAACGATCAGGCCTTTGGTGATGAAATGGTCGACCACTTCCACCGCTGCCTGCAACACGCCGCCCGGGTTGTTACGCAGGTCGAGAATGATGCCGTTGAGCTTCTTGCCGTTGTCCTTGCGCAGCTTGGCCAGAGCCTTGGAGACCTCTTCGCCGGTCTTGACCTGGAACTGGGTGATGCGGATGTACGCATAGCCGGTTTCCAGCAGCTGCGCCTTGACGCTCTTCACCTGAATCACTGCACGGGCCAGGGTCACGTCGAACGGCGTGCCGCCATCGCGAACCAGGGTCAGGGTGATTTTCTGGCCGATCTTGCCGCGCATCTTGTCGACGGCTTCGGTCATGGTCTGGCCGCGAGTCGGCTGGCCGTTGATCTTGACGATGAAGTCACCGGCCTGAATACCGGCCTTCGATGCCGGGGTGTCGTCGATCGGCGAGACGACTTTGATGAAGCCATCTTCAGCGCCGACTTCGATACCCAGCCCGCCGAACTCTCCGCTGGTGCTTTCCTGCAGTTCGGTAAAGTCCTCTGGGCCGAGGTAGGCCGAGTGCGGATCAAGGTTGCTGAGCATGCCCTTGATCGCGTTTTCCAGCAGGGTTTTGTCGTCCACCGGCTCGACGTAAGCGGCTTTGATCCGATCCATGACCTCGGCAAAGGTGCGCAACTCTTCCAGCGGCAACGGCGCCTTGGAGGTCGCGGCTGTGCCTGCCGGAGCGACGGCCGGAGCCGGTTGAGCGGCGAACGCCAGAGGCGCGCCGATCACCAGGGCGATCGTCAGGGCCAGCGAGGTAAGACGGGACAAATGCAGCATGTCGAACGAACTCCTAATGTAGGTGACTCAACGCCTATCCTTGCGCGCGGCACCATTGCGCCGGATCACTCGGGTGACCCTGCTGACGAATTGCGAAATACAGCGCTGATGTGTCCTGACCGCCACTGTTACCGACAGTGGAAATCGACTCACCAGCTTTGACCACATCACCTGCTGACTTGAGCAGCGTCTGGTTGTGACCGTAAAGACTCAAAAAACCGTTGCCGTGATCAAGGATCACCAGCAGCCCGGCGCCCCGCAACCAGTCGGCGAACACCACGCGACCGCCGTGCACGGCATGCACCTGGCTGCCGGCGGTGGCGCTGATCATCACGCCATCCCACTTGGTACGGGCGTCGTCGCCACGGCTTTCACCGAAGCGCGCCAGCAGTCGACCATCAACCGGCCAAGGAAGTTTTCCCCGGGTTGCAGCAAAAGCGCCACCGAAGGTCTCGCCGCTGCTGGAAACCAGCGCGCCGGGCGTCGATTTGGCGGGTTTTCGTGGGGCGTCGGTGTTTTCCGCCTGCGCCTCACGCAAGCGCTTTTTTTCCGCTTCCTGCTGGGCGATCAGCGCTTTCTGCCGCGCTTCTTCTGCCTCACGGGCCTGACGGGCCAGGGTTTCTTCAATGGTTTTAAGGACTTTAGACAGGTCTGCCTGATCCTGCTCGCGTGCGGCGAGTTTCTGATCGCGAGCCTTTACGTCGTCATTGAGCTTGGCGAGCACCTGCTGACGTTCCTTGCGGACTTTTTCCAGTTCGTCGCGCTGGGTGTCGAGGCTGCTTTTCTGCACCAGCAATTGCGCCTGCTGCGCGGCGATGTCCTGTTCGACATTGGCCAGTTGGCGCAGGGTTTCGTTGAAGTTCTTCAACTGCTCCAGGCGGGCCTGGCTCAGGTAATCGTAATAGGTGAGGGTGCGGGCGAATTTCTCGGGATTCTGCTGGTTGAGCAGCAGCTTGAGGTATTCCTGACGACCGTTCTGATAAGCCGCACGGGCCTGAATGGCGATCAGTCGTTGCTGTTCAGTGCGCGCGCTCTGGAGTTTTTTTTTCTCTGCATCGAGTCGCTGCAGCTCGGATTCGCTTTTCTGCAGTTCTTTCTGCAGCGCATCGACCTGCTTCTGCAGCTTGCCCAGCTCGGTTTCCGTGCCCTTGAGCTCTTTCTGCACGCCGGATTTTTCTTCCTGAACTTTGCCCAGCAGCTTTTTCAGCTCGGCAATGTCCTGACGCGTGGCGTCCAACTGCTGTTGGGTTTGCGCGCGCTCGTCAGCGAAGGCCGGTTGGAGCAGGCATGTCAGAGCAAGGGCGATCAGGACGCGAAGCATAGGGGCGGGCGGCACCAGGGTAAGGGACGGCCTAGTATGCCCGCCCGAGGCTGCAAAAAAAACGCCCAATTGGGGCTGTGTGATAACTGGAGCAGATTCGGTATTGAAAATAGCGCAAAACCAATGTGGGAGCGGGCTTGCTCGCGAATGCGGTGGGTCGGGCAACATTGAAGTCGACTGATCTACCGCATTCGCGAGCAAGCCCGCTCCCACAGGGTTTTGTGGTGTTTGATCGGGCGGGTTAGACCAGGATGGAAGTGCCGGTCATCTCCGCCGGTTTTTCCAGACCCAGCAGCTTAAGCATGGTTGGCGCCACATCCGCCAGCACGCCGCCTTCACGCACTTTCAGATCACGCTTGCCGACATAAATGAACGGCACCGGCTCGGTGGTGTGCGCGGTGTGCGCCTGGTGGGTTTCTTCATCGGCCATTTTTTCAACGTTGCCGTGGTCAGCTGTGATCAGTGCTTCACCGCCAACCTTTTCCAGTGCTTCAACGATGCGACCGACGCAAGTATCCAGGCATTCAACCGCTTTCACCGCCGCGTCGAACACACCGCTGTGGCCGACCATGTCGCCGTTGGCGTAGTTGACCACGATCACATCGAAACGCTGGTTTTCGATGGCCTCGACGATACGGTCGGTGACCTCCGGCGCGCTCATTTCCGGCTGCAAGTCGTAAGTAGCGACTTTCGGCGACGGGATCAGAATGCGCTCTTCGCCCGGGAACGGCTCTTCACGACCACCGGAAAAGAAGAAGGTCACGTGCGCGTATTTCTCGGTTTCAGCGATACGCAGCTGGGTTTTGCCATTCTTCGCCAAGTAATCGCCCAGCACGTTTTCCAGGCTGCCCGCGGCGAATGCCGACGGTGCCGGGATGCTTGCCGCGTATTGGGTCAGCATGACGAAACCGGCCAGTTTTGGCTGGCGTGCGCGCTCGAAGTCCTTGAAATCGTCTTCGACGAATACGCGGGTCAGCTCGCGTGCGCGGTCGGCGCGGAAGTTCATGAACACCACAGCATCGCCGTCTTCAACTTTCACCGGCTCACCGATGGTCGTGGCTTTGACGAATTCGTCGCTCTCGCCGCGAGCGTAAGCCGCGTCGAGACCTTCCTGCGCGGTGGCGGCGTTGAATTCGCTGTTGCCGTCGACGATCAGGTTGTAGGCCTGAGCGACGCGATCCCAGCGGTTGTCACGATCCATTGCGAAGTAACGGCCGATAATGCTGGCGATGCGGCCCTTGCCCAGTGCCTGGAAGGTTGCATCGAGCAATTCGATCGACGAGGCAGCGCTTTTCGGCGGCGTATCGCGGCCATCAAGGAAAGCGTGCAGGTAGATTTTTTCAGCGCCGCGCTTGAAGGCCAGTTCGGCCATGGCGATCAGGTGATCCTGGTGGCTGTGCACGCCGCCATCGGAGAGCAAACCCATGAAATGCACGGCTTTACCGGCGGCCACGGCTTTATCCACAGCGGCGCAGATGGTCGGGTTCTCGAAGAATTCGCCGTCGCGGATCGACTTGGTCACGCGGGTGAAGTCCTGATACACCACGCGGCCGGCGCCGAGGTTCATGTGGCCGACTTCGGAGTTGCCCATCTGGCCGTCCGGCAGACCGACGTCCATGCCGCTGCCCGAGATCAAGCCGTTCGGCACGGTGGCCCACAGGCGATCAAGGACGGGCTTCTTCGCCGCAAAAACGGCGTTGGATTCGGGGCTTTCGCTGTGACCGAAGCCGTCGAGAATCATCAGGACCAAAGGTTTAGGCGTGGTAGTCATGGAATCCACTCGTGGCTAATAAAGAAGAGGGCGATGGAAAAGGGAGTTGGAGTTTAAAGCTAAGTTCCGACCGCGTCACCGCCGGACGGGGTTTGGCCGACCATAGTGGCTGTGTATACTGGCCGACATTTTAACGCCCTGGAACCTCCTTCGATGGTTGCTCACCTGATTGAATTTGCCACTAACCACTACATTCTTGTCGGTATCTTCGTCGTACTGCTGGCTCTGCTGCTGGCGCACACGATGCAGGGCGGCGGTAAAAGCCTGAGCACCGGCGAACTGACTGCGCTGGTCAATAAAGACGCAGGCGTGGTGGTGGACATCCGTCCGGCCAAGGATTTCGCTGCCGGCCACATCGTTGGCGCGATCAACATTCCCCAGGACAAACTGGCTGCGCGCACCGCCGAGCTGGAAAAGCACAAGGCCAAGACCATCATTCTGGTCGACGCCCTGGGCCAGACCGCCGGCACTCACGCCCGCGAACTGATGAAATCCGGCTTTACCGCCGCCAAGCTGTCCGGCGGGATCTCCAGCTGGAAAGGCGACAACCTGCCGCTGGTGAAATAAATGAGCGAAGTCATCGTCTACTCCAGCGACTACTGCCCTTATTGCTCCCGAGCCAAGTATTTGCTCGAGAACAAAGGCGTGGCCTTCAAAGAGATCAAGGTCGATGGCAAGCCGCAGGTGCGCGCCGAAATGGCCCAGAAAGCGGGGCGCACGTCCGTGCCGCAGATCTGGATCGGCAGCAAGCACATCGGCGGTTGTGATGATTTATTTGCCCTGGAGCGCGCCGGCAAACTCGACGCGCTGCTCAAGGCCTGAACGGCTGCACCCACGTACAGCACTCCCTAAAAGACCCAAGATCAGAAAGGATCTGAGATGACTGACCAACAGAACACTGCAGCCAGCGAAGAAGAAACCGCACCGCAATTCTCCTTGCAGCGCATCTATGTACGCGACCTGTCCTTCGAAGCCCCGAAAAGCCCGGCGATCTTCCGCCAGCAGTGGGATCCGGCGGTCGGTCTGGATCTGAATACTCGTCAGAAAGCGCTGGAAGGTGATTTCTACGAAGTCGTGCTGACCCTGTCCGTCACCGTGAAAAACGGTGAAGAAGTTGCTTTCATCGCTGAAGTGCAACAGGCCGGTATCTTCCTGATCAAGAACCTCGACGCGGCTTCGATGAGCCACACCCTGGGTGCGTTCTGCCCGAACATCCTGTTCCCGTACGCCCGCGAAACCCTGGACAGCCTGGTGACCCGTGGTTCGTTCCCGGCCCTGATGCTGGCTCCGGTGAACTTCGACGCCCTGTACGCGCAAGAACTGCAGCGCATGCAGGAAAGCGGCGAGACGCCAACCGTTCAGTAAACGGTCTGGGCTACAAAGAAAAAAGCGCCGCAACAGGCGCTTTTTTCTTGGCTGATCGTTCCTACGCTCCGCGTGGGAATGCCTCTGGGGACGCTCCGCGTCCAGTGACGCGGAGCGTCACGGGCTGCATTCCCACGCAGAGCGTGGGAACGATCAGGTGTAGTGTTATTTAAAGTCGTTCTGGCGCCAGGCTTCGTACACGGCGACCGCCACGGTGTTGGACAGGTTCAGGCTACGGCAGCCTTCACGCATCGGCAGACGCAGGCGCTGATCCGGTCCAAGGGCGTCGAGCACTTCCGGCGGCAAGCCACGACTTTCCGGACCGAAGATGAACGCATCACCCGGGACAAACGCCGCATCATGAAACGGCCGCGAGCCCTTGGTGGTGAACGCATACACCCGAGGGTTGCCGATGCTCTCCAGGCAACTGGCGAGGTCGGCATGGCGTTGCAGCGTGGCATATTCGTGGTAGTCGAGACCGGCACGGCGCAAGCGCTTGTCGTCCATCTCGAAGCCCAGCGGTTCGATCAAATGCAGGTGGCAGCCGCTGTTGGCGCACAGCCTGATAACGTTGCCGGTATTCGGCGGAATTTCTGGTTGAAAAAGGATGACGTGAAACATGCACGGCTCCGAAGGTAAAGATGACGCGCATTCTACGCCGCAAGCAGACCGGCGTTCGAAACTATTCCCGCGAGTGATCGGTTCGCTGGCGATTGTCGGCATGATGATCGGCTTGATGATCGGCCGTCTGACCACGCCGGATCCCAGTGTGCTGCAGCAAGTCGAAGTGACTGACGGCGGTTTGGTGGTGTGGTTCAACAATGAGCCGAAGCTGCACGGTGAGATCATTGATGGCACCGTGGCGCTGCTGTTTCAGGCCGAGGGCCGGGCGCAGAAAGGTCAGCTCAAGCTCAACGGCAAAGACGTGAACTGGCGGACGAGAGCGAGTGATGGGGGGTTGTTGCTGACGGTGCTGGCGGCGCGGCCGCTGCAAGGAGACTGGGCCGGCAGCAAGGTCGATGGCCGCTGGCGGCTGGAGATCCATCTCCGCGAGTAATAAAAGCGGGAATCCCTGACCTGCCTGTATCAGGGTTCCCAAAACGGGGTGGACTTCGCGTGACGCGTCGGTCCGGTGTAAAGAGGGAACCCCCGGCCTGCCTGTACCAAGGATCCCAAAAGGGTGGGCGCATCGCGTGGCGATCTGCGCCCGGTGTAAAGAGGGGAATCCCCGGCCTGCCTGTACCAAGGTCCCCGAAACGGGTGGTGAAACGAATCACCTGTAAGAGGTATTGCAGGGCGCGTGCCAGGTTTTAATTTGTTGAAACAAAAAAGCTGAGCAGAAACACGAAAGCCCCGGAATTCGGGGCTTTCGTGTTTTTGGATGGTGAGTTTTCTGGTGTTTTCCGACGCGATTGTGGTGATACGGCTGTGCGCGATCACAGGTCATCGTGCATCCATGCGGTGCACGGTGGCCCTAAAAGCTTCGCGAGCAGGCTCGCTCCCACAGTTGGAATGCAATCCCCTGTGGGAGCGAGCCTGCTCGCGAATGGGTGTGACTGTCAGCGAAAATTCAAAGGCTGATCAGCCCTCATCCCCCTCATCCTCATCCGCCCCATCAACCTTCATCCCCAATTCCTTGATCTTGCGTGTCAGGGTATTACGCCCCCAACCCAGCAACACCGCCGCATCACGGCGACGTCCGGCCGTGTGCTTCAGCGCCGTCTCGATCATGATTCGCTCAAACGCCGGCACCGCGCTGTCGAGCAAACTCGACTGGCCGCGCGCCAAGGCTTGGTCGGCCCACTGGCGCAGCGCCTGCTCCCAATTGGTCACCGGCGCCGAGTCCTGCGGCAGGTTCAGCAGTTCTGGCGGCAGGTCGCTGATGTGCACTTCGCGCCCGGACGCCATCACCGTGATCCAGCGGCAGGTGTTCTCCAGCTGACGCACGTTGCCGCCCCACGGCAGGTTTTTCAGGTATTCCTCGGTCTCGCTTTTCAGCAGCTTCGGCTCGACCGCCAGTTCTTGCGCGGCGCGGCTGAGGAAGTGCTTGGCCAGGGTCGGGATGTCTTCACGACGATCCGAGAGGCGCGGGATGTGGATGCGGATCACGTTGAGGCGATGGAACAAGTCCTCACGGAATTTGCCGGCGTGCACCAGGGTTTCCAGATTCTGGTGCGTCGCGGCGATGATGCGCACATCGACCTTGACCGGCACATGCCCGCCGACGCGATAGAACTCGCCGTCGGCCAGAACCCGCAGCAAACGGGTTTGCGTATCCGCCGGCATGTCGCCGATTTCATCGAGGAACAGCGTGCCGCCGTCAGCCTGTTCAAAGCGGCCGCGACGCAAATTCGCCGCGCCGGTGAAGGCGCCTTTCTCATGGCCGAACAGCTCGGACTCCATCAGATCCTTGGGAATCGCCGCCATGTTCAGCGCGATAAACGGCGAGGCCGCGCGCGGGCTGTGGCGGTGCAGGGCGTGGGCGACCAGCTCTTTGCCGGTGCCGGATTCGCCGTTGATCAGCACGGTGATGTTGGAGTGGCTCAAGCGCCCGATGGCGCGAAACACTTCCTGCATCGCCGGCGCTTCGCCGATGATTTCCGGAGTGCGGGTCAGTGCTGGTACGACTTCCAGGCCTTGCTGCTCTTGCGCGTGTTGGTTGGCACGTTTGACCAGCGACACCGCTTCATCAACGTCGAACGGCTTCGGCAGGTACTCGAACGCGCCGCCCTGATACGAGGCGACAGCGCTGTCCAGATCGGAGTGAGCGGTCATGATGATGACCGGCAACCGTGGGTGCTGCTCGCGAATCCGCGCCAACAGATCCAGACCGCTGGCACCCGGCATACGGATGTCGGAAATGATCACGTCAGGCTGCTGACGGGCCAGCCGACTCATCACGCCATCGGCGCTGTCGAAGCTCTGGGTGGTCATGCCTTCCTGCTGCAAGGCCTTTTCCAGAACCCAACGGATAGAACGGTCGTCATCGACGATCCACACGGTTTCACTACGGCTCATGTCGATGTGGCTCCTTGTTCCAGTGGCAGAAAGATCGAGAAGGTGGTGTGGCCTGGATGGCTGTCACACTCGATCAGGCCCTGGTGCTGGCTGATGATGTTCTGGGTAATGGCCAGGCCGAGCCCGGTACCGTCCGGGCGCCCGCTGACCATGGGAAAGAAAATGGTTTCTTGAAGTTCCGCGGGGATCCCCGGGCCGTTGTCGATGATCTCGATCTTGGTCACCAGACGATGGCGGACGTGGCCGATGGTGAACTGGCGCATGGCGCGTGTGCGCAGGCTGATGCGGCCCAGACGCAGCTCGTTCTGGCTGCTGATCGCCTGCATCGCATTGCGCACGATATTCAACACCGCCTGAATCATTTGTTCGCGGTCGATCAGCACGTCGGGAATGCTGGGGTCGTAATCGCGCACCAAGGTGATGCAGCCCTGGCTTTCCGCTTCGACCAGATGGCAAACGCGTTCCAGCACTTCGTGAATGTTGCACATCGCCAGCGACGGCAACTTGTTCGAGCCGAGCATGCGGTCGACCAGATTGCGCAGGCGATCGGCCTCTTCAATGATCACGTTGGTGTAATCGCGCAGGCTTTCTTCCGGCAGTTCGCGGGCGAGCAACTGCGCAGCGCCACGGATGCCGCCCAGCGGATTCTTGATTTCGTGGGCGAGGCCGCGTACCAGCATTTTGCTGGTTTCCTGTTTGGAAATTTGCGCTTCTTCCTTGGTGATCCGCAGCAAGCGATCACGCGGATGCACTTCCAGCAGGAGCATGGTCGCGCCGTTACTGAGGATCGGCGTCACCGCGTAATCCACGGTCAGCGTCTGGCCGGTGAGGGCGGTGAGCATCGCTTCGCGCTTGGTAAACGGGTGCGCCTGCTCTACCGCTTGGCGCAACGAATTCAGCGCTTCGGTGGATTCTGTGAACAGCTCGCTGATGAATTGCCCATGGCTACGCTGCCCGCTGATGGCGAGCAGCATCTCCGCCGCCGGGTTCATGTACTCGAGGCGCAATTCGGCGTCGAGCAGGATGGTGGCGGTGGTCAGGTTGTCGAGCAGCAAACGGTGGATTGCGTCGCTAATGGTCATCGGAGCCTCTTTTGGGGGCGGAGCGTGCGCAACAAGCAAGCGTCGGTATCGGCAAAATGCAAAAAACAAACCAAGGCTCTGAAAAGAAGCGCTTAACCCCTGAAACAGGCGTTTGACGCTCGTTTACGTGGCACTGGGCCAGCTCTCGCGGGTAGTTTCGAACCAAAATGGGTTGGAATGTGAGTACGGTGCAGGCTATTGCACCAATATAGTGCGCAAAGCTGAACGGCGTTAGAAGAAACGCAGGAAGGGGTTTTTCGGCTCGGGCGGTTTGTCTTTCAAAGGGCATTCCGGGCGTACGCCGTAGTCGTCGGCGACGCAGGGTTTGACCTGGCGCTTCTGCGCGAGGGAAATGCGCAACATGTGGAACGGCTGGTTGGCGGTGCGCTCGACAGTGCGGCCCTCCAAGTCGAGGATTTCAACCGAGAGATTGTGGCTGCCGCGATCAATGTTGTTCAACGGGAAAACCGGGCTCAGGCCGGGTTCGCCGGTGGCCTGGCCGTCCAGTAATAGGCGATAGCGGTGACCACGTTGCAGGCCGGGTTCGCTGGTGACGCTGACGATGATTTCGCCGGCGCTGCTGCGAATCGTCGCATCGGGTTCGGGCACCAGAATGCGCAGCATGTCGTAGTGGAAGGGTGGTTGTTCCGGGGATTTTTTTGCGGTGGTGATCGGTGCGGCAGCGGTTGGATTGGCGGACATGCGATTGCTGGTCGCGATCGGTACGCGCTTGGCGTTGCTGCGCGGTTGATCGGTGTAGACGCGGTTACCTTGCGAATCAATATAAGTGAACACCTCGGCTGAGGCCTGCAGTGTCACCAGCGCCATCGCGACGATCAGCCATGCGCGGATCATGGCGTGTGCACCCGCTGTACGCTGAGGGCGACTGGCGGGCTCTGTTGAATGATCGTCTGACCGTCGATGACTTGCACGGCGAGACGATGCTCGCCGCGATCGACGTTGACCAATTGCAGGATCGGCACATTGCTTGGCTGGCCGTAGGGTTCGTCATCGAGTACCAGCCTTAATTGATGCGGCGGTTGCAGCCGCGGCTTGATCAGCACATTGACGGTGAAGGTGCCGTTGTTCGCGCGCAGGGCTTCTTCGGTGGGCAGCCCGGCGAGTTCGAGGATGTCGTAGGCCTTGCGCTGAGGTTCACGGTTGTCGCTGACGGGCGCAGGGGGTGCGCTCGGCGCTTGCGGCTCGACGCGATTGAGCGGCGGCAACTCCACGGGCTGCGCCTGTACGCCGTCCGGCGAGTGATCGCTGTAGACCGTGTTGCCGTTGGCATCGGTGTACTTGTAGATCTGCGCGGCGGCGGGCAGGGCGATCAACAATAGAATGTATAGAAAGGTGCGACCCATGAAATCGACCGGGATTGAAAGCGATGGGGTGCAGCATAGGTCAGGGTGGGCGAGAGGCCCAAGCTGTTAACAATTGGAATTGAAAAGCAAAGTCAAAAGATCGCAGCCTTCGGCAGCTCCTACAGGGATCGATGTAGGAGCTGCCGAAGGCTGCGATCTTTTGATCTGCAATAAAAAAGGCCTCCCGAAGGAGGCCTCTTTTACTCACGCCACGGAACGCGGCGCTACCGGATCAGCAGCTGTAGTACAGCTCATATTCCAGTGGGTGTACGAAGGTGCGAACCTTGATTTCTTCTTCCGATTTCAGCGCGATGTAAGCGTCGATGAAGTCGTCGGAGAATACGCCGCCCTTGGTCAGGAACGCGCGGCCCTTGTCCAGCTCTTCCAGGGCTTCTTTCAGGCTGCCGCAAACTTGTGGGATCTCTTTCGCCTCTTCAGGCGGCAGGTCGTACAGGTTTTTGTCAGCAGCGTCGCCAGGGTGGATCTTGTTCTGGATACCGTCCAGGCCGGCCATCAGCAGAGCTGCGAAGGCCAGGTACGGGTTGGCAGCCGGATCCGGGAAGCGGGCTTCGATACGGCGGGCTTTCGGGCTCGACACGTAAGGAATACGGATCGAAGCGGAACGGTTGCGAGCCGAGTAGGCCAGCATGACCGGAGCTTCGAAGCCTGGTACCAGACGCTTGTACGAGTTGGTCGCCGGGTTGGTGAAGCCGTTCAGGGCCTTACCGTGTTTGATGATGCCGCCGATGAAGTACAGAGCGGTATCGGACAGGCCGGCATAGCCTTCACCTGCGAAGGTGTTTTTGCCGTCTTTCCAGATCGACATGTGTACGTGCATGCCCGAACCGTTGTCGCCGTACAGTGGCTTCGGCATGAAGGTCGCGGTGCGGCCGTAAGCGTCAGCAACGTTGTGTACAACGTACTTCAGGGTTTGGGTTTCGTCGGCTTTCTTCACCAGGGTGTTGAACTTGACGCCGATTTCGTTCTGGCCGGCAGTCGCCACTTCGTGGTGGTGAACTTCAACGGTCAGGCCCATTTCTTCCAGTGCGTTGCACATGGAGGTACGGATTTCGTGGTCGTGGTCGAACGGTGGAACCGGGAAGTAGCCGCCTTTGACGCCTGGACGGTGACCCTTGTTGCCGCCTTCGATGTCCTGGTCGGACATCCACGAACCTTGCTCGGAGTAGATCTTGAACATCGAGCCGGAAATGTCCGACTTGAATTTCACCGAGTCAAAGATGAAGAATTCTGGCTCTGGACCGGCGAATACGGTGTCACCGATACCGGTGGCTTTCAGGTGTTCTTCGGCGCGCTTGGCGATCGCACGTGGGTCGCGGTCGTAGCCTTGCATGCTCGAAGGTTCGATGATGTCGCACACCAGGATCAGGGTGGCGTCTTCGGTGAACGGGTCGAGAACGGCAGTTTCGTCAACCGGCATCAGGATCATGTCGGAGGCTTCGATGCCTTTCCAGCCAGCGATGGAGGAGCCGTCGAACATTTTGCCGACTTCGAAGAAGTCGTCGTCCAAAGCATCGCGAGCCGGCATGGTCACGTGGTGCTGAGTACCTTTGGTGTCCGTGAAGCGCAGATCAATCCACTTGACGTCATGATCTTTGATGAGTTGAACCGTCTTCGACATATGTCCTCCGGGTGGCTTCGGGCTTGGTAGTGGATGCCCTTAAATGTGGGTGATGCCGGCGCGAATACTCTGCCAAGGCAACCTGCCTCACAAGGGAGCAAATTGCATGCCAGTGCCCCAGCATGGGTTTTTTGCCCCAAATTCACGCTTATTAAGGTGCAAAGCGTCTTAATGCTGCAAATCTCGCCCCCTAATGTAGCGTCCCCAATCGAAAATGACCCGTTTTGGTGCAGACAAAACCTTCTGCACATTAACTGGTTAAACCTTGAGCAATTTCCGCTATAATCCGCGCCCCCCTTTTTCGGCTGGCCGTTCGCGCGCTGTTTTCATGAAACTAATCGTAAAAGTCTTCCCCGAGATCACCATCAAAAGCCGACCTGTCCGGACGAAATTCATCCGCCAGTTGGCCAAGAACATCCGCACCGTGCTCCGCGACCTGGACCCGGCCGTGGTGGTGAACGGTGTGTGGGACAATCTCGAGCTGGAAACCCGCATTACCGACGCCAAAGCCTTGAAAGAGATGGGTGAGCGCCTGACCTGCATGCCGGGCATCGCGCACTTTCTGCAGATCGACGAGTACCCGCTGGGCGACTTCGACGACATCACCGAGAAGTGCAAAGAGCACTACGGCGCTGCGCTGGCCGGGAAGATCTTTTCGGTGCGTTGCAAGCGTGCCGGCAAGCACGCCTTCAGCTCGATGGACGTGGAAAAATACGTCGGCAGCAAGCTGCGTCGTGAGTGCGGCGCTGCCGGGATCGACCTGAAATCGCCGGAAATCGAAGTCCGTATCGAAGTTCGCGACAAACGGTTGTTTGTGATTCACAGCCAGCACAACGGCATCGGCGGTTACCCGCTCGGCGCCCTTGAGCAGACACTGGTATTGATGTCCGGCGGCTTTGACTCGACCGTTGCGGCCTACCAGATCATTCGTCGCGGCCTGATGACCCACTTCTGTTTCTTCAATCTGGGCGGTCGTGCCCATGAATTGGGCGTTATGGAAGTCGCGCATTTCATCTGGAAGAAGTACGGCAGCTCGCAACGCGTGCTATTTGTCAGTGTTCCGTTCGAAGAAGTTCTCGGCGAAATTCTCGGCAAAGTCGATAACAGTCATATGGGCGTCGTATTGAAGCGTATGATGTTGCGCGCGGCGTCCAACATCGCTGACCGCCTGCAGATCGAAGCGCTGGTTACCGGCGAAGCGATCTCCCAGGTGTCGAGCCAGACGTTGCCGAACCTGTCGGTGATCGACTGCGTGACCGACAAGCTTGTCCTGCGCCCGCTGATCGTGGCGCACAAGCAGGACATCATCGACACGGCCAATGAAATCGGCACCGCCGATTTCGCCCGGCACATGCCGGAATACTGCGGGGTCATTTCGGTCAACCCGAAGACCGCCGCCAAACGCGGTCGCGTTGAGCACGAAGAGAAAGAATTCGACATGGCGGTGCTCGAGCGTGCGCTCGAAAACGCCAAACTGGTGCCAATCGATCGCGTGATCGACGAATTGGGCCAGGACGTACAGATTGAAGAAGTCAGCGAAGCACTGGCCGGCCAGATCGTGATCGACATCCGTCACCCGGATGCCGCCGAGGATGAGCCGCTGGAACTCGCTGGCGTAGAAGTACAGACGATGCCGTTCTACGCAGTGAACGCTCGTTTCAAGGAGCTGGATCCGACTCGCCAGTACCTGCTGTATTGCGACAAAGGCGTGATGAGTCGCCTGCATGCTCACCATTTGCTCA
>NZ_JBIVJB010000095.1:0-3482 GCF_044750025.1 Pseudomonas sp. NPDC088885
CTGCGGAGTCATCGTCAGCTCCTGGCCCATTCTCAAGACTAGCGATGGTTTCATGGCAGGGGCTTAACACCTTATTCGCCGGCGCTATGCGCCATCCACTACAGGGCGCCGAAGCGCCAAACTTAAGCAAATTATATGCCTGAAACTGAAGTGTTTGCCTAGAGCGCTGTAACAATTAAGCGTATTAAATCCAGCTTGAATCGATACAGCACTCCGGCTGCGCACCGGGCACTGTGACGCTTACAGGCGGAACTCGTGACCCAGATACACTTCCTTGACCAGTTCGTTGGCGAGGATGGTCTCGGCGTCACCTTCGGCGATCAGTTGACCGTCGTTGACGATGTAAGCGGTTTCGCAGATATCCAGCGTCTCGCGGACGTTGTGGTCGGTGATCAGAACACCGATGCCCTTGGCCTTGAGGTGGTGGATAATCTGCTTGATGTCGCCGACCGAGATCGGGTCGACACCGGCGAACGGTTCGTCGAGCAGGATGAATTTTGGTGCGGTGGCCAGCGCGCGAGCGATTTCCACCCGGCGGCGTTCACCACCGGACAGGCTCATGCCGAGGTTGTCGCGGATGTGGGTGATGTGGAATTCCTGCAACAGGCTTTCCAGCTCTTTGCGGCGACCGGCCTTGTCGAGTTCCTGACGGGTCTCGAGGATGGCCATGATGTTGTCGGCCACCGACAGTTTGCGGAAGATCGACGCTTCTTGCGGCAGATAGCCGATACCGGCCTTGGCACGACCGTGCATTGGCTGGTGGCTGACGTCCAGATCGTCGATCAGCACACGGCCCTGATCGGCCTGTACCAAACCCACGATCATGTAGAAGCAGGTGGTTTTACCGGCACCGTTCGGGCCGAGCAAACCAACAATCTGGCCGCTGTCGATCGACAGGCTGACATCACGCACGACCTGGCGGCTTTTATAGGCCTTGGCCAGGTGCTGAGCTTTCAGAGTTGCCATTACTGGGTCTTCTCGTCGGTTTTCTTCTTCGGCTGGATCACCATATCGATACGCGGACGCGATTCGGTGACTTTGCTGCCGGTAGCGCGACCGGCGCTGGCCAGTTTCTTCACGGTGTCATAGACGATTTTCTCGCCCTGAGTCGTGTTGTTGTCCTTGTCGACGACCTTGGCCTTGTCGATCAGCACGACGCGGTTTTGCGCGGCGTGGTACTGAATCGTCACGCCCCAGCCCTGTACAGGCTTGGCGTCACCCTGGGTTTGCAGTTGCTCGAAGTAGGCAAGGTTGCCCACCGACGTTACAACGTCGATATCGCCAGCTGGCGTGCGGGTGATAGTCACCGTATTGCCTTTAACGATCATCGAACCCTGGGTGATGATCACATCACCTTTATAGGTGGCGATGCCGTTCTTGTCGTCCAGTTGGGCGTCGTCGGCCTGAATACGGATAGGTTGCTGCTGATCGTTCGGCAGAGCCCAGGCGCTCACGCTTCCCAGTGCTGCGCCCAGACTGAGCAAAATAGGGAGGGTTTTAACGAGCCTCATACTGTCCTCTTACGTTCGATAGCAGGTGTATCCTGCTTTCCTTCAGGTACGCTTTCATGCCAACGCCGGTTGATACACCGCCAGCGCCGTCGATTCTAACGGGTTGCTCGGTCTGCGCATATTGCTCCTGAGGGAACACGGTCATGCGCGTGGAAGTGACCAGCAGGTCGCGGTTTTGTTCGTCAGTGCGTTTGATACGCACCGAGTCAATCAATTCTACTTGTGTACCACCCGGATTCACTTCGCCGCGCTCGCTGGTCACGTGCCACGGAAAGTCGGTGCCGCGGTACATGTTCAGGTCGGGTTTGGTGACCAGAACAATGTCGGTTGCCTTGACGTGCTCGGCTTTGTCCGACGTCATTTCATATTGCACGCCGCCATCCGGCAGGTATTGCAGAGTGTGCGTGTTGGTCGCGTACCAGTCGATCGGGTTTTCCTCGGTCGTCACTGGCGGCTTGTCGAGAAAGCGTTCCGGGCTGATGTTCCAGTAGCCGACCGCAGCAAACAGCGCAGCGATGCAGCCAAACAGCAGGAAGGTGCGAAATTTTTTGCTGAACATGGTTTGGCTCACAGGTACGCGGCGTTGGCCGCATCGAGGCGGCCCTGGGCGCGCAGGATCAATTCGCAGAATTCACGGGCAGCACCTTCGCCGCCTCGGGCCCGGGTCACGCCATGGGCGTGTTCGCGGACAAAATCAGCAGCGTTGGCAACCGCCATGCCCAGGCCTACGCGGCGGATCACCGGCAGGTCAGGAAGGTCGTCACCGAGGTAGGCGACCTGTTCATAGCTTAGGCCCAGTTGTTCAAGTAGACCGTCGAGAACCACCAATTTGTCTTCACGCCCCTGAAAAAGGTGCGGGATGCCCAGATTTTTCGCCCGACGTTCAACCACTGGTGTCTTTCGACCGCTGATGATGGCGGTTTGCACGCCAGCGTTCATCAACATTTTGATGCCCTGACCGTCGAGGGTGTTAAACGTCTTGAATTCGCTGCCGTCTTCAAGGAAGTACAGGCGGCCGTCGGTGAGGACGCCATCGACGTCGAACACCGCCAGTTTGATCGCTTTGCCGCGTTGCAGCAGATCGTTGCTCATTACATGACTCCTGCGCGCAGCAGATCGGAGAGGTTGAAGGCGCCAATCGGGCGATCATCCTCATCGACGACTACCAATGCGTTGATTCGGTGGTCTTCCATGATTTTCAGCGCTTCGGCGGCGAGCATGTCGGGCCGGGCGGTTTTGCCGTGAGCGGTCATCACCTGATCGATGGTCGCGCTGCGGATATCGATGCTGCGATCCAGCGTGCGGCGCAAATCACCGTCGGTGAAGATCCCGGCGAGTTTACCGTCGGCTTCAACAATGGCGGTCATGCCCAGACCCTTGCGGGTCATTTCCATCAAGGCATCTTTGAGCAGGGTGCCGCGTTGTACTTGCGGCAGCTCCTGACCAGCGTGCATGACGTTTTCGACTTTCAGCAGCAGACGACGGCCCAATGCGCCACCGGGGTGGGAAAAAGCAAAGTCTTCAGCGGTAAAACCGCGAGCTTCGAGCAGCGCCACCGCCAGGGCATCGCCCATGACCAGTGCAGCCGTCGTCGACGAGGTCGGTGCCAGGTTGAGCGGGCAGGCTTCGTGCTCGACGTGAACGTTGAGATTGACCTCGGCAGCCTTGGCCAGCGGCGATTGTGGATTGCCGGTGACGCTGATCAGCTGGATGCCCAAGCGTTTGATCAACGGCAGCAGGGTGACGATTTCGTTGGTCGAGCCGGAGTTCGACAGGGCCAGAATCACGTCATCACGAGTGATCATGCCCATGTCGCCATGGCTGGCTTCGGCCGGGTGCACGAAGAATGCAGGGGTGCCGGTGCTGGCCAGGGTCGCGGCAATCTTGTTGCCGATGTGCCCGGATTTGCCCATGCCGACCACGACTACACGGCCCTTACTGGCCAGAATCATCTCGCAAGCGCGTACGAAA
>NZ_JBIVJB010000095.1:3492-17427 GCF_044750025.1 Pseudomonas sp. NPDC088885
AAGCCTTGAACGGCTTCCACTTCGAGGCGGATGGTGCGTTGTGCCGATTGAATCAGGTCGCTGGTTTGGCTCATGTCAGAAATCGTATAGCCCGATGAAAAGGCGGCGATTATAGCGGTTATGTTGCAAAGCCTCACGCAAGTTCGTCGTGCTTTGTCATTCGCCGTAACTAAAAGCCCGAAAAAGCGTCTGTAACCCTGTCATATCGTTGAACACGGCCCGGCACAAGCCTTGGGCGCGCGCCCTTTGCAGTGATATAGTTCGCCGCCAGTTCGGCCTGCCCGGGATGTATGTGCTTTTCCAGGAAAGCCTGGCGTCCGAGTGAGAGGCTGCATCGCAAGGAGTTTAGATGAGTGCCGATAACGCCTACGCGGTCGAGCTGAAGGGAGTCTCCTTCAAGCGCGGTGCGCGCAGCATTTTCAATAACGTCGATATCCGTATCCCGCGCGGCAAGGTCACCGGCATCATGGGGCCTTCCGGGTGTGGCAAGACCACGCTGCTGCGGTTGATGGGCGCGCAATTGCGTCCCTCCAGCGGTGAGGTCTGGGTCAACGGTCAGAACCTGCCGAAGCTTTCGCGCAGCGATCTGTTCGACGCGCGCAAGCACATGGGTGTGCTGTTTCAGAGCGGTGCCCTGTTCACCGATCTCGATGTTTTCGAGAACGTCGCTTTCCCCCTGCGCGTTCATACCGAGTTGCCGGAAGAAATGATCCGCGACATCGTCCTGCTCAAATTGCAGGCGGTGGGTTTGCGCGGCGCCATCGAGCTGATGCCTGATGAGCTGTCCGGTGGCATGAAGCGTCGTGTTGCATTGGCCCGCGCCATTGCCCTCGACCCACAGATTCTCATGTATGACGAACCGTTCGTCGGTCAGGATCCAATCGCCATGGGCGTGTTGGTGCGCCTGATCCGTCTGCTTAACGATGCGCTGGGGATCACCAGTATCGTGGTTTCCCACGATCTGGCCGAGACCGCGAGCATCGCCGACTACATTTATGTCGTTGGTGATGGTCAGGTGTTGGGGCAGGGCACGCCGGACGAGTTGATGAACTCGGACGAGCCGCGTATCCGTCAATTCATGACCGGCAACCCGGATGGCCCGGTGGCGTACCACTTTCCAGCGACGGATTACCGCGCAGATCTTCTGGGGAAGCGTTGATGCGCAGACTTTCATTAATAGAACGCGTACGCCGTTTCGGCGCAGCTGCGATCGACGCCATCGCGGTGTTCGGTCGGGCAACGTTGTTCCTGTTTCATGCCTTGCTGGGGCGTGGCGGTATCAGCGGCGGCTTCGGCCTGCTGGTCAAGCAGCTGCATTCAGTCGGCGTGATGTCGCTGGTGATCATTGTTGTTTCCGGGATTTTCATCGGCATGGTGCTGGCGCTGCAGGGCTTCAGCATTCTGTCGAGCTACGGTTCGGAGCAGGCGGTCGGGCAGATGGTTGCGTTGACGTTGCTGCGTGAACTCGGCCCGGTCGTCACTGCTCTACTGTTCGCCGGGCGTGCCGGTTCTGCGCTGACTGCAGAAATCGGCAACATGAAGTCGACCGAACAACTGTCCAGCCTGGAAATGATCGGCGTCGATCCGCTCAAGTACATCATTGCCCCGCGCCTGTGGGCCGGCTTCATTTCCCTGCCGGTGCTGGCGATGATTTTCAGCGTGGTGGGTATCTGGGGCGGTTCGTGGGTGGCTGTTGACTGGTTGGGCGTGTATGAAGGTTCCTACTGGGCGAACATGCAAAACAGCGTCAACTTCACCAGCGATGTGCTCAATGGCGTCATCAAGAGTGTAGTTTTTGCCTTTGTCGTCACCTGGATCGCCGTATTCCAAGGCTATGACTGCGAGCCCACTTCCGAGGGGATCAGTCGTGCCACCACCAAGACCGTGGTATTTGCCTCGCTGGCAGTGCTCGGCCTGGACTTTATTCTGACCGCTTTGATGTTTGGAGATTTCTGATGCAAAACCGCACCCTGGAAATCGGTGTCGGCCTGTTCCTGCTGGCAGGGATCCTGGCTTTGCTGCTGCTTGCACTGCGCGTCAGTGGTCTGTCTCCGACATCGACCACCGACACGTATAAACTTTATGCCTACTTTGACAATATCGCCGGTTTGACGGTCAGAGCCAAAGTGACCATGGCCGGTGTAACCATCGGCAAGGTCACGGCGATCGATCTGGATCGCGACAGCTTCACCGGTCGGGTGACCCTGCAAGTGGATAAAAAGGTCGACAACCTGCCGACTGACTCCACAGCGTCTATCCTGACCGCGGGTCTGCTGGGCGAGAAGTACATCGGTATCAGCGTCGGTGGCGAAGACAAGCCGCTGACGGATGGTGGAACCATCCACGACACGCAGTCGTCTCTGGTACTGGAAGACCTGATCGGTAAATTCCTGCTCAATACCGTTAGCAAAGATGCCAAATGAGGAGCTTTGAATGATCTCTATCTTGCGACGCAGTCTGTTGGTATTACTCGCGGCCCTGCCGTTGATGGGTAATGCCGTTGCTGCTGCGACTTCGGCACATGATCTGGTTCAGGACACAACCACCCGGTTGCTGGCCGACCTGGCTGCCAACAAAGAAAAGTACAAGCAGGATCCGAGCGATTTCTACACCGCGCTCAACACCATCGTCGGGCCGGTAGTGGACGCCGAGGGCATCTCCAAAAGCATCATGACGGTCAAGTATTCGCGCAAGGCCACCCCTGCGCAGATGAAGACCTTCGAAGAAAACTTCAAGAAAGGTCTGTTCCAGTTCTACGGCAACGCCTTGCTTGAATACAACAACCAGGGCATTACCGTCGATCCTGCCAAGGATGAGTCGGGCGATCGCACCAGTGTTGGCATGGTTGTAAAAGGCAGCAGCGGCGCGATCTATCCAGTGCAGTACACATTGGAGAAGATCAACGGCGAGTGGAAACTGCGCAACGTGATCATCAACGGCATCAACATTGGCAAACTGTTCCGTGACCAGTTCGCTGACGCGATGCAGCGCAATGGCAACGACCTCGACAAGACCATCAACGGTTGGGCGGGTGAAGTGGCCAAGGCCAAGGAATCCACCGAAAAGAACCCAGCGCAATGAATGAGGCAGCAGTTCGTATGAGTGATGTCGACGAGCTATTGCTCAGCGGAGTGCTGGATTACCGCACCGGCCCTGACTTGCGAAAGGAAGGGCAGGCGTTGATCAAGTCCAGCAAGGCGTCAGCGCTGGTCATCGATTGTTCGGCAGTGAAGAAGTCCAGCAGCGTCGGCCTGTCGTTGCTGCTGTGCTTCATGCGCGATGCGCAAGCGGCCGGCAAGGCTGTGAGCATCCGCGCAATGCCCGAAGACATGCGCGAAATCGCTCAGGTCAGCGAACTGACCGAGCTGTTGGCGCATCCCTGAACCCGCATCATTAAAGAAGCCCCCCGTCAGAGTCCTGCCATGCGGGGTTCGCAGGCGCGGGGCTTTTTTGTATGATGTCCGACCCGTGCGCACAGGGCGCCGATTGAGGTTGAGCATGCAGGCCGTAGAAGTGAAGAGCTTCCTTGAAGGAAAGCTGCCCGGAACGTTGGTAGAAGTTGAGGGCGAAGGCTGCAATTTCCAGCTGAACGTGATTAGCGATGAACTGGCGGCGTTGAGCCCGGTGAAGCGTCAGCAGCAGATCTATGCCCATTTGAACCCATGGATCACCGATGGCAGCATCCATGCGGTCACTATGAAATTTTTCAGCAGCGCGGCCTGGGCCGAGCGCACCTGAGCCTAAGGGCGTCGAGATTCTTATGGATAAATTGATTATTACCGGTGGCGCTCGTCTTGATGGCGAGATCCGCATTTCCGGGGCAAAGAACTCTGCCCTGCCGATCCTGGCTGCCACGCTGCTGTGCGATGGCCCGGTGACCGTTGGCAACCTGCCGCATCTGCACGACATCACCACCATGATCGAGCTGTTCGGTCGCATGGGCATTGAGCCGGTGATCGACGAGAAACTCAGCGTCGAAATCGACCCGCGCACCATCAAGACCCTGATCGCCCCGTACGAACTGGTGAAAACCATGCGTGCGTCGATTCTGGTACTGGGTCCGATGGTTGCCCGTTTCGGTGAAGCCGAAGTCGCACTGCCTGGCGGTTGCGCCATCGGTTCGCGTCCGGTCGACCTGCACATCCGTGGTCTTGAAGCCATGGGCGCGGTCATCGACGTCGAAGGCGGCTACATCAAAGCCAAGGCGCCTGAAGGTGGCCTGCGCGGTGCAAGCTTCTTCTTCGATACCGTCAGTGTGACCGGTACCGAGAACATCATGATGGCCGCTGCTCTGGCCAAGGGCCGCAGCGTGTTGCAGAACGCCGCTCGCGAACCTGAAGTGGTTGACCTGGCGAACTTCCTCAACGCCATGGGCGCCAAGGTTTCCGGCGCCGGCACCGACACCATCACCATTGATGGCGTCGAGCGTCTGGGTTCGTGCTTCTACAAAGTGATGCCTGACCGTATCGAAACCGGCACCTACCTGGTCGCTGCTGCCGTGACCGGTGGCCGCGTCAAGGTGAAGGACACCGATCCGACCATCCTCGAAGCCGTTCTGGATAAACTCCGTGAAGCCGGCGCAGAAATCACCTGCGGTGAAGACTGGATCGAGCTGAACATGCACGGCAAGCGTCCGAAAGCTGTGAACGTGCGCACCGCGCCGTACCCGGCTTTCCCGACTGACATGCAGGCACAGTTCATCTCGCTCAACGCCATTGCCGAAGGCACTGGTGCGGTGATCGAGACGATCTTCGAAAACCGTTTCATGCACGTATACGAACTGCACCGCATGGGCGCCAAGATCCAGGTCGAAGGCAACACTGCCATCGTTACCGGTACTGAAGTCCTCAAGGGCGCGCCAGTCATGGCCACCGACCTGCGTGCTTCGGCCAGCCTGGTGATCTCGGCTCTGGTTGCTGAAGGCGACACCCTGATCGACCGCATCTACCACATAGACCGTGGTTACGAGTGCATCGAAGAAAAACTGCAGATGCTGGGCGCCAAGATCCGTCGCGTTCCGGGCTGATTGCTGCACCTGGACACAGGGACGTGTCCGTTGAATTCGTTTTGAGTCGAGCCGGTTTCCGGCTCGATGTGTGTCCGGCGCCGATTGCGACCGGGCATGAGTACCTTGATAAGGACTGACGTTTCCCATGTTGACCATCGCACTGTCCAAGGGCCGCATCCTTGACGACACCCTGCCGCTTCTCGCCGAAGCGGGCATCGTGCCGACCGAGAATCCGGACAAGAGCCGCAAGCTGATTATTCCTACGACTCAGCCAGACGTACGTCTGCTGATCGTGCGCGCCACTGACGTGCCGACCTATGTCGAGCATGGCGCGGCCGACCTCGGCGTCGCCGGTAAAGACGTGTTGATGGAATACACCGGCCAGGGCCTGTACGAGCCACTGGATCTGCAAATCGCGCAGTGCAAACTGATGACCGCCGGCAAGATCGGTGCGCCAGAGCCCAAGGGCCGTCTGCGCGTGGCGACCAAGTTCGTCAACGTCGCCAAGCGTTACTACGCCGAGCAGGGCCGTCAGGTCGACATCATCAAGCTTTACGGCTCGATGGAGCTGGCACCGCTGATTGGTCTCGCCGACAAGATCATCGACGTCGTCGACACCGGCAACACCCTGCGCGCCAACGGCCTGGAACCTCAGGAACTGATCGCCACGATCAGCTCGCGCCTGGTGGTCAACAAGGCTTCGATGAAAATGCAACACGCCCGAATCCAGGCGTTGATCGACACCCTGCGCAATGCAGTGGAGTCTCGACACCGCGGCTGATTCACCTGCGCGACGTTAAGTCGCGCCCGTCTATCCGCCTCATAGCCAGAATCTCAGGTGCCCAAGCGGAAACGACTGGCTAGGGAAGGTGCGCTGACGTTTAATAACGACCGCGCCTTACTCCAAAAGGCAATCTAACTGCAGCAGAACAATTTCTCAGAAGTATAAAAAACGCGTAGTGGCCAGCCTTTTGAAGCAAGGCCCTACGGGTTGGCACTGTGCCCGCACCATGCAGCGTTGCGGGACTCGGTAAGGAAAAACCCCTTACCTTCGTCCCGCGCCTTGCCTGGTACGGGCACAGTACCAACGCGATCGTTATTAAACGTCAGCGCACCTTCGGGCGCCTGAGTTTTTGCCATTCCTATGAGGCTCTCGCTATGACCGCAACGACTGCAATTCGCCGACTCAACGCTGCTGACCCGGATTTCGCGCATCATCTGGATCATCTGCTGAGCTGGGAAAGTGTGTCTGACGACTCGGTCAATCAGCGCGTGCTGGACATCATCAAGGCTGTGCGCGAACGCGGTGACGCGGCGCTGGTCGAGTTCACCCAGAAGTTCGACGGCCTTCAAGTCGCGTCGATGGCCGACCTGATCCTGCCGCGCGAGCGTCTGGAACTGGCGCTGACGCGCATCACCGTGCCGCAGCGCGAAGCACTGGAAAAAGCCGCGGCCCGCGTGCGCAGCTACCACGAAAAACAGAAGCAGGATTCCTGGAGCTACACCGAGGCTGACGGCACGGTGCTGGGCCAGAAGGTCACGCCGCTGGATCGCGCCGGTCTGTACGTTCCCGGTGGCAAGGCGTCGTACCCGTCCTCTGTATTGATGAACGCGATTCCGGCCAAAGTCGCTGGCGTGACCGAAGTGGTCATGGTCGTGCCGACCCCGCGTGGTGAAATCAACGAACTTGTGCTGGCGGCGGCGTGCATCGCTGGCGTTGACCGCGTGTTCACCATCGGTGGCGCACAAGCCGTTGCCGCGTTGGCGTACGGCACCGAAAGCGTGCCGAAAGTCGACAAAGTGGTTGGCCCGGGTAACATCTATGTCGCCACGGCCAAGCGCCACGTGTTCGGTCAGGTTGGAATCGACATGATCGCCGGCCCTTCGGAAATTCTCGTGGTGTGCGACGGCCAGACCGATCCGGACTGGATCGCCATGGATCTGTTCTCGCAAGCGGAGCACGACGAAGACGCGCAGGCGATTCTGGTCAGCCCGGACGCCGAGTTCCTCGACAAGGTCGCCGCCAGCATTGACAAACTGCTGCCGACCATGGATCGCGCGACCATCATCGAAACCTCGATCAATGGCCGTGGTGCCTTGATTCACGTGAAGGACATGGCCCAAGCCATCGAAGTTGCCAACCGCATCGCCCCGGAACACTTGGAGTTGTCGGTCGCTGATCCGCAAGCCTGGCTGCCGCAGATCCGCCACGCCGGCGCGATCTTTATGGGCCGTCACACCTCCGAAGCGCTGGGCGATTACTGCGCGGGCCCGAACCACGTATTGCCGACTTCCGGCACTGCGCGGTTTTCGTCGCCACTGGGTGTGTATGACTTCCAGAAGCGTTCGTCGATCATCTTCTGCTCCGAGGCCGGTGCTTCCGAGCTGGGTAAAACTGCCTCCGTGCTGGCCCGTGGCGAATCGCTGAGCGCGCACGCGCGCAGCGCCGAATACCGCATCAAAGACGAACAGAAGGGAAACTGAAAAATGAGCAAATTCTGGAGCCCGTTCGTTAAAAATCTGGTGCCGTACGTGCCGGGCGAACAACCGAAGCTGACCAAACTGGTCAAGCTCAACACCAACGAAAACCCGTACGGCCCATCGCCAAAAGCCTTGGCGGCGATGCAGGTCGAGCTGAATGACAACCTGCGCTTGTACCCGGATCCGAACAGCGATCTGCTGAAAACTGCAGTCGCCAACTACTACGGCGTGCAGAGCAATCAGGTGTTCCTCGGCAACGGTTCGGACGAAGTGCTCGCGCACATTTTCCACGGTCTGCTGCAACACGATCAGCCGCTGCTGTTCCCGGACATCAGCTACAGCTTCTATCCGGTTTACTGCGGTTTGTACGGCATCAAGTTTGATGCGGTGCCGCTGGACGCGCAGTTCCAGATCGACCCGGCTGACTATGCCAAGCCGAACGGCGGGATCATTTTCCCTAACCCGAACGCCCCGACCGGTTGCCTGCTGGCGCTGGAAGCGGTCGAGCAAATCCTCAAGGCCAGCCCGGATTCTGTGGTGGTTGTTGATGAGGCGTATATCGACTTCGGCGGCGAGACGGCGATCAGTCTGGTCGATCGTTATCCGAACCTGCTGGTGACGCAGACCCTGTCCAAATCGCGCTCGCTGGCCGGTTTGCGCGTGGGTCTGGCGGTGGGGCATCCGGACTTGATCGAGGCGCTGGAGCGGATCAAGAACAGCTTCAACTCCTACCCGCTGGATCGTCTGGCGATTGTCGGTGCTGCTGCCGCGTTCGAAGATCGCGAGTATTTCGACAAGACCTGCCGTCTGGTGATCGAGAGCCGCGAGTGGGTGATCGCTCAGTTGCAGGCCAAGGGTTTTGAGGTGTTGCCGTCGGCGGCGAACTTCATCTTTGCGCGGCATCCGCAGCATGATGCGGCGGGGCTGGCGGCTAAATTGCGCGAGCAAGGCGTGATTGTGCGGCACTTCAAGCAGGAGCGGATTGCGCAGTTTCTGCGGATTTCGATTGGCACGCCGGAGCAGAATCAGGCGCTGATCGACGGCCTGGGCAACCTTTAAACCACCGCTGCACCCTGTAGGAGTGAGCCTGCTCGCGATGCGTTTCAGCATTCAACATGTGAGTTGAATGACACACCGCAATCGCGAGCAGGCTCACTCCTACAGGGGATTTGTGGTGGTTACTCGTGATGCGGTTCGCCAAGAAAGGTCAGTGAGCTGAACAACCCACGACTATTCACATCAGCACTGTCCTTCACCGGCACCTCAACCTGCGCCGCAATCACATTCAGCCCTTCATTTCTCACCAATACCTGCGCCCGGCCATCCTTATCCGTCTCGGCGCTCAACGTGTTCGGCGCATTGCGATAGTCGCCAATCAACTTCACCCCCGCCGCCGGTTTGCCATCCAGCAACACCCGTACCGGCAATGATTTCCCCGGCCCCACCGTCAGTGGATCAACCTCCGGCACAATCAGCAGCTTGATCTGATCCAGCTTCGGCAACTTCGCCCCCGGCTGATAAATCGCCAGACTGTATTTAAACGTCTCCGTCGCCTCGACAGCGCCCGGTACTTTGCTGCGGCCCTCATTGACCCACTTCTTGTCAGCGGTCTGCGACCACATGCCGTTATTCAGCGCCACGGCCATCACCGCCGGCGACTTCAGCGGTTTCAAACGTGCGTGATCGGCGAGCCGTTCAACGCTGACCGGAATCATCTTGCCGCCCGCGTCATAAGCCCAGGCGCCGCTGATTTTTTGCGCCTTGAACGCGTTGTCTTCGGCGCCATGGCCGTAGATCACTTCGATATTGCCGCGCCGTTGTTCGGTCCACAGGCCATGAGCCGAGACTTGGCCGGCGAACAGGGCGGCGATGAGCACGAGGGTTTTGCCGTATTGCATGGTGACGTCCTTTTACAGATTGAGTGTCAGGCTGACGGTGAAATTGCGCGGCTCGCCTGGGTTGACCCAGTAATTGCTGTACGAGCGCTCGTAATACTTTTCGTCGAAGAGGTTGTTCAGGTTCAGGCCGACGGTGACGTTATCGCTGGCCTTGTAGTGGGCCAGCAGGTCGACGGTGTGATAGGCCGGCAATTCAAAATCGCTGCCGGATTCACCGGAGCGGTCGCCGACATAAGTGAACGCCGCGCCAACGTCCGAGCCGCGCAAACGGCCATCCTGAAACTCATACACCCCGAGCAGACTGCCACTGCGTTTGGCCACGCCGAGGATGCGGCTGCCGGTGGGAATCACCGCGTCACCCTGAGTGACTTCGGCGTCGATGTAGGCGAAGGCGCCGATCACCCGCACCGCATCGGTGACTTGCCCGGTGACTTGCCAATCGAAGCCGCGACTGCGCGCCTTGCCCATCGCGCGGCTGGTGTCGGTGCCCGGGTCGAGGGCGAGGACGTTTTCCTTGTCGATGTGGAAGAAGGCGAGGGTGCTGCTCAGGCGCTCGTCGAACAGCTCGTTCTTGATGCCGACTTCGTAGCCGACGCCCTCTTCCGGGTCGAAGGATTTGCCGGACGCGTCGAGGCCATTGTTCGGTTTGAACGAGGTCGAGGCGTTGGCGAACAGACCGGTTTGCGGCGTCAGTTGATAGAGCAGACCAGCGCGTTGGGTGAGGGCGTCATGCCGTTGGTTGCTCGTGGCGTTGCGGCTGTGATCGTCGATGTGTTGATCGAAATGTTCGAAACGCGCACCGATCATCCCGCGCAGTTTGTCGGTGAAGATGATTTGATCCTGCAGGTTCAGCGCATGGCTTTCGACGTGTTCGAAAGTATCCGTGCCCGAACGTGCACCGTTGGGTTTCGGCTGGCCGTAGATCGGGTTGTAGATGTCAATCGCGTAGGGGCCGCCAGCAATCGTGGTGACGCGCTCGTTCTTGCGGAAGTTCTCGTACTCGGTGCCGATCAGCAATTCGTGCTGCCAAGGGCCGAGGTCGAACAGGCCACGCAGCTCCAGTTGGGTGATGCTGTCGTGCCAGTTGGTGTCGCGCTCGCGATAGCGGCGGTTGACGGTGTGGCCGTCGGCGTTCAGCGGACGCGCTTCCGAAGCGAAGCCCCAGAGTTTGCCGTCCTTGTAATGACTGGCCAGGCGCAACTTCCAGCTGTCGTTGAGGTGATGTTCGAGGGTCGCTTGCAGCAGGTTGTTGTGGTTGTCGATGTTGCCGTCGTTGGGCTCACCGAGGAAGGTTGAGCGCGACACGCCGCTCCA
This sequence comes from Pseudomonas sp. NPDC088885, assembly GCF_044750025.1. Classification (NCBI taxonomy): domain Bacteria; kingdom Pseudomonadati; phylum Pseudomonadota; class Gammaproteobacteria; order Pseudomonadales; family Pseudomonadaceae; genus Pseudomonas; species Pseudomonas sp. NPDC088885. The sequence continues at coordinate 14,194 of NZ_JBIVJB010000095.1, forward strand.
TCGGTTGTTCGGCGCAACGATGCCGCGATCAAACGTGGAGCTGTGGCGGACGATTTCGCTTTCCACCAACAGCGATGTGTCCGGGTTCAATTGCCAACTGATCGAAGGCGCGACGAACACGCGCTTGCTGTCGACGTGATCGCGAAAACTGTTGTTGTCCTCGACCGCGAGGTTGATCCGCGAGAGCACATCGCCCTGATCATCCAGCGGCGTGTTGACGTCGAGCGCGGTGCGATAGCGATCCCAACTGCCGGCGCTGGTTTGCAGCGTGGTAAAGGCTTCGGGCTGCGGTTTCTTGGTGACGATGTTCACCGTGCCGCCCGGATCGCCTCGACCGTACAGGCTGGCCGCCGGGCCTTTGAGCACCTCAATGCGCTCGATGTTGGCCGCATCCGGCGTGCTCGGATAACCGCGATTGGCGCTGAAACCGTCCTTGTAGAACTCAGAGGTGGTGAAACCGCGCACGCTGTACTCGTAAAGCGTCAGGCCACCGAAGTTGTTCTGCTTCGACACGCCGCCAGCAAAATCCAATGCGCGCTCGACGCTGCTGCTGCCCAGATCCTTGAGCACGCTGGCGGGTACCACGCTGATTGCCTGCGGGATATCACGAATCGCCGTGTCGGTTTTGGTCGCACTGGACGAACGCGTGGCGCGATAACCCTTGACCGGGCCGGTCGGCGATTCGTAATCGGAGATGACGCTGATGGCGTCGAGTTCGAGGGGTTGCGGTTCTTCGGCGAAGGCTGGATCAACCAGCAAACCGAGGCTCAGGCCGAGCAGGGAGGCCTTTGTTCGAGACGACATGTTATGTTGTTCCAATTCCTATAATTGAAACAATATAACATGCCTTTTGAGAGTGTCTTTTATTCGCGCGCCTGGCGCGAAAAAAGTTTTACTCTTCTTTTTCCTGCACCGGCGCCGGCGGCGGACGCAGGCCGATTTCAGCCGAGAGCTTCAGCTCCTTGCCGTTACGCATCACCTGAATCGTCACCTTGTCAGTCGGTTTAATCCGCGCAACCTGGTTCATCGAGCGACGACCGTCACCGGCCGGCTCGCCATCAATGCTCAGGATCACGTCACCCAATTGCAGACCAGCCTTCTGTGCCGGGCCATCGCGGAAGATCCCCGCCACGACAATCCCCGGACGCCCGGACAAGCCAAACGACTCGGCCAGTTCCTGGGTCAGCGGCTGCACTTCAATGCCCAGCCAGCCACGAATCACCTGACCGTGCTCAATAATCGACTTCATCACTTCCATCGCCAGTTTCACCGGAATGGCAAAACCGATGCCTTGCGAGCCGCCGGACTTGGAGAAGATCGCCGTGTTGATGCCGGTGAGGTTGCCGTTGGCATCGACCAGTGCGCCGCCGGAGTTGCCCGGGTTGATCGCCGCGTCGGTCTGGATGAAGTCTTCGTAGTTGTTCAGGCCCAACTGGTTGCGGCCGGTGGCGCTGATGATGCCCATGGTCACGGTCTGGCCGACACCGAACGGGTTGCCGATGGCCAGCGCAACGTCGCCGATACGGATGTTGTCAGAGCGGCCGACGGTGATTGCCGGCAGGTTTTTCAGGTCGATCTTGAGGACGGCGAGGTCGGTTTCCGGGTCGCTGCCGATGACGCGGGCGAGGGTTTCACGACCGTCCTTCAACGCCACGACGATCTGATCGGCGCCGCTGGTAACGTGGTTGTTGGTGAGGATGTAGCCTTCCGGGCTCATGATCACGCCGGAACCGAGGCTCGATTCCATACGCTTCTGCTTCGGCGAGTTGTCACCGAAGAAGCGGCGGAACTGCGGATCCTCAAACAGCGGATGGTTCGGCTTGTTGATGACTTTGGTGGTGTACAGGTTGACCACCGACGGCGCCGCGATGGTCACCGCGTCGGCATAGGACACCGGGCCCTGCTGCACGCTGGTGGTTTGCGGGGCCTGTTGCAGGTTGACGTCGAGGCTCGGCAGCCCGACCCATTGCGGGTAACGCTGAATAATCAACAGAGCGATAAGCACACCGGCCAATAGCGGCCAGCCCATAAAACGCAGCGCCTTGAACATTAAGCACGTCCTGGAAAAGTTGCAGGCGGGGTCAGACCGCCCATAATGTCGCGCATTATACGAGGCCGCGCGTGCCTCTGAACGGGATATTTAGGAGTCTTTCATGGCCGTCGCCCTCAGCACCCTCGTCGAAGAAGCCGACCGTTACCTTGGCAGTGCGAAAATCGCCGATTATTGCCCCAATGGCTTGCAGGTCGAAGGCCGGCCGCAGGTGATGCGCATTGTCAGCGGCGTCACTGCCAGTCAGGCCTTGCTCGACGCTGCCGTTGAGGCCGGGGCGGATCTGGTGCTGGTGCATCACGGTTACTTCTGGAAGGGCGAAAACCCGTGCATCACCGGCATGAAACAGCGCCGGTTGAAGACGCTGCTCAAGCACGACATCAGCTTGCTCGCCTATCACTTGCCGCTGGATCTGCACCCGGATGTGGGCAATAACGTGCAGCTTGCTCGCCAACTGGACATCACCGTCGAAGGGCCGCTGGATCCGGATAACCTGAAAATCGTTGGCCTGGTCGGCTCGTTGAAAGACCCGATGACCGCACGCGACTTCGCCCGCAAAGTGCAGGAAGTCATGGGCCGTGAGCCGCTGCTGATTGAAGGCAACCCGATGATTCGTCGGGTCGGCTGGTGCACTGGCGGTGGCCAAGGCTACATCGATCACGGCGTCGCGGCGGGTGTCGATTTGTTTCTCAGTGGCGAAGCCTCCGAGCAGACCTTCCACAGCGCTCGCGAAAACGACATCAGCTTCATCGCCGCCGGCCACCACGCCACCGAACGTTACGGCGTGCAGGCACTGGGCGATTACCTGGCAAAACGCTTCGCCCTCGAACACATCTTCATCGACTGCCCCAACCCGATCTGAAAACCACCGCAAATCCCTGTGGGAGCGAGCTTGCTCGCGAAGAGGCCGTATCAGTCGCCATCATTGTTGAATGGCACACCGCTTTCGCGAGCAAGCTCGCTCCCACATTGGTCCCCATCGGCCGAACTGGTGGGCATATTCATATGCCCTTTCGTTCTAGCCCGCGTCCTGATTAGAAGAAGGTCGCTGTGCTAGGATTCCCCGCTCGAACACGGCCCGCTGGCCGTTCATAAGAATGTTTTCGTGAGTAGCCATGGTCGACAAACTGACGCATCTGAAACAGCTGGAGGCGGAAAGCATCCACATCATCCGCGAGGTGGCC
>NZ_JBIVJB010000096.1:0-16951 GCF_044750025.1 Pseudomonas sp. NPDC088885
GGCGCATATATTTAACCGGATAGTTCAGGGGAGCGGTTCTCGGGAATGGCCGCAGGATGTGTGATAGGACAAGCATCCGGACCAAATGGTTCAACCTGAATTGTTAAGAGGCGCGCATCATGCCTCAAAATTGCCAGTTCATTGGCGTCAATTCTGTGACAAATATTGAGCCGGGTAAAGGCGTAATGCCAGCACCAATTGTCAGAAATGCGGACTGGTTTGAAATCTTTGCCTTCGTCCGAATCACTGCCCGCTTCCTGTTGCACATCAATGGGTGTCCAAAGACCTCAGAACGTGCATGCTATGCGGCTTTCTATCCTTGTTCCTTACCTGTACAGGATAGTGGCAATTTGCCGATTTACTAGGGGCAGACCCGTGCCAGAGGGCATTTTCAGGATGGATGGCAAGCTTATTTATCTGATGGGGCCGTCCGGTTCAGGCAAGGACAGCCTGATCGAGGCCGCACGCGAACCTTTGCTTGCGATGAATTGCGAGATCATTCGCCGAGTGATTACCCGATCAGCGGAGTCTGTGGGTGAGGACGCGGTCGGCGTTACGCCAGAAGAGTTTGAGCGCCGCCAGCAAGCCGGTGACTTCGCGCTGGCCTGGCACGCTAATGGCCTCGCTTACGGCATTCCAGTAGAAATGGATCGGTGGCTTAAAGACGGGCGAAACGTCTTGGTGAATGGCTCGCGGGCCAACCTGCGTCAAGCGCAGGAGCGGTATCCAACGCTGGTGCCAGTGTTGTTGACGGTGAGGGATGAAGTGTTGCGTGAACGCTTGCTCAAACGAGGCCGTGAGCCCCTTGAGCAAATCGATGCGAGGCTGGCGCGCAATGCGCTGTTCAAAGACCGACGAGCCAGCGACACGCCCGTGAACCTAATCGACAACTCCGGCGATCTGGCGACCGCCGTCAATCAATTGCTGGATGTGCTCAAACTCAACGCAGCACCGGATCAAACTTGATCCGACGCCCGGCCACCAGCGCCAGCACAAACAACACCGCAAACACGCCGCAGCCAATCAGGGGCAGGGTGACCTGGGTGTCCTCGAACAGCGAAAAATGTGCGACGCCACTCAATAAGGCGAGGATCAGAAATCCTGCAGCTGATTTGGACATGCTGTACTCCTGAAGATGTTTCAAAAAACCAGACGTTCGGAAACCTGCGCCGGCAAAGCCTGTTCAGCCTCGCTTACAGCTCTTGGGCCGTAGCTGCCCTGATCGCTCAGCACCGCCAGTTGCGGCTGCTTCTGCACTTGCAGGTAATGTGGCATGCGCTGGGCGACCGTCTCATGACTATCCGGGGCGAAGTGAAAGCCCACCAAGACCGCCAATGCGATTGCGTTTGCAAGCAAGAGGGTGCTGTTCATGAGGCGGACTCCGATTGTTCTTCTATGGAACAGACATAGCACCCGCCGTGCCAACAGTCTAACCGCTGTTAAGTCCTTTAAAAACAAGCATTTGAGAGGGTTTTTCGCAACGCGCGGGTTGCAATCTGCAATGATGGCATTTTGTGGTAGTGCAAAATGCACGGTAAAACATCCCGCAGCCTTGCAGGCCGCCTGCCTACACTTAAAAAGCCCTACGGATGACATGACAAATCAGGGCCTGGCCGTTACCATGCACGCCGTCCGTCGCGCCGCGTCTGCCCGCGACAACTCAGTGTCTCAGTAGCTCAATTGGATAGAGCATCCCCCTCCTAAGGGGAAGGTTGCAGGTTCGAACCCCGCCTGGGACACCACATTGCAAAAGCCCCATTCAGGACAATCCTGGTGGGGCTTTTTTGTGCCTTTCGAATGAGAGTTCCAGCAATGTGGAAGTGATCTGGCTGAGTTGGTTTCTTTTTCAGCATCGCGCTCTGACGAGCACATCAGGAATCTTCAGGCACCCACCCTCAGGGAACGCCACCCGTTGCCGATAACGTACTCGGTGACTTCAAAGTCGCGTTAAATTGATTGATAGCATTTTGCCGCCAGCTATCATCGTCGCGCCCGAAATTGCCCTCACTTCAATTGCCTGGAAATCTTCGATGCTGTCGTATCACCAAAAGCGTTTTCTGATCGTCGATGATTTCTCGGATTTTCGCAGTTCGGTTCGCTCGATGCTGCGTGAGCTTGGGGTCAAGGACGTCGACACTGCGGACACCGGTGAGCAGGCGCTGAAGATGTGTGCGCAGAAATCCTACGATTTCATCCTGCAGGATTTCCATCTCGGCGACGGCAAGAAGAACGGCCAGCAGGTGCTTGAAGACCTGATGCTGGAAAAGCTCATCAGCCATGAAGCGGTGTTCGTCATGGTCACCGCCGAGACCAGTCAGGCGATGGTGCTCAGTGCGTTGGAGCATGAGCCGGACGCGTATCTGACCAAGCCGTTCAACCGTTCGGGTCTGGCGCAGCGACTGGAGCGTCTGGAGCAGCGCAAGACTTTGCTCAAACCGATTCTGCAGGCCCTCGACCGTGGCAAACCGGTTGAGGTGCTTAACGCCTGCATCGCGTTGTGCAAGCAGGACATTCGCTACTCGCCGTTGTGCCTGCGTTACCGCGCCGATGCGTTGCGTGATCTCAATCAGAACGAAGCGCTGGAGCGCCTCTACGACGGCATCATTGCTGACCGGCCGTTGCCGTGGGCGTTTGCCGGGTTGGGCAAACTGTTGTTCAAGCGCGGGCAGATTGCGCAGGCCAAAGGCGTTTACGAAAAAGCCCTGAAGGTGTTTCCGATGATGCCGTCGCTGTATGACGGCATGGCCGATGTGCTGGTGGCTGAGGGTGATACCAAAGGCGCGCAACGGGTGCTTGAAGAGGCGATTCGCTTGTCGCCGCTGGCGGTGCGTCGACAGGCCTTGCTCGGCAAACTAGCGATGACCAACGAAGATTTTGACACCGCCTCACGGGCTTATCGGCAGGCCGTGGCGCAGGGCGCGCAGTCGCGTTTCAAGGATGCGGAAAGCAATCTCGGCCTGGCCCACGCGTTGATCAGCAAGGGCAGCGAGCGCGGTCTCGATACGCGCACGCGGCTGGAGATCAACACCACGCTCAGCGCCGTGGCCAAGGAAAATCCGAGCGACCCGGGCCTGCAAATTCGTGCGCGGTTGATGAAGGCCACCAGCCTGTTGCTCAACGATGCCGAAACCGCTGACAAACTCACCGAACAAGCGATGTTGCGTCTCGACGGCATGGAGCAATTCATGAGTCCTGAGGCCGCGTTGTTGGTGGCCAAGCAACTGCAAATGCTCGGTCAGGCCGAGGCGGGCACTTCGATGCTCAAGAGCTGCGCGGAGATCTACGGCGATGATCCGGCGGTGATGAAAGACATCGCCAAGCTTACCGATGACCCGACTATCCTCAGTTCGAGCAACGCCGCTGCCGACCTCAACCGTCAGGGCGTGCGCGTGTACAAGACCGGCAATCTGGTGGAGGCCCGCGAGGTGTTCCGCAAGGCGCTGAAGTTGCAGCCGAAGAACATCAGTATTGCGCTGAACTTGGCCCAGTCGCTGCTGCACGGTACCGACACGTCGGTGCCGTCGGCGGAGCTGGAAGATTGTCGGGCCTGCCTGAAAATGGTCGGCCTGATGCCCGACACCGACGCGCGTCATGCGCGTTACCAGAAGCTGAAAAGCAAGGCGTTTGGCGAATGAACCACGACGAGCAAACACTGGATTTTTCCACGGTGATCGCCTCCACCGTTCACGACATGAAGAACTCGCTGGCGATGCTCATGCAGGCCCACAGCCAATGGCTGGCGCGGTTGCCACAGGCGCAGCGCGAGGGATCCGAGCTGGGCGTGATCGACTTCGAATTCGCTCACCTCAACGGCATGCTCGTGCAGTTGCTCGGGCTGTATAAGCTCGGTGTTAATCAGATGCCGTTGCAGCCGGCGTATCACGAGCTCGACGACTTCATCGAGGCGCAACTGGCGGCGCATCAGGAAGTGTTCGCCAGTCGCGGGATCATCGCCACCTATGAAATTGATCCGCTGTGTCCGCTGGGTTTCTTCGACCGTGAACTGATTGCTTCGGTGCTCGGCAACTGCATCAACAATGCGATCCGCTATGCCCGCGAATCGTTGCTGATTACTGTCAGCGACGAGGCGGGGCAGTTGGTGCTGACCATCAATGATGACGGCGACGGTTACCCGGCCGAGATGCTCGAGCGTCAGGCCGATTACGTGCAGGGCATCAATCACAGCAGTGGCAGCACGGGATTGGGTCTGTATTTCGCCCACCGTATTGCCGCATTGCACCAACGCAACGGCGTCGAAGGGCGCACCGAAATCAGCAACGGCGGCCCGCTCGGTGGCGGCCTCTTCAGCCTCTTTCTCCCCTGAGACGTTCGACTGATCGTGACGGCAACGTTCTCCCCGTGTAGGAGCTGCCGCAGGCTGCGATCTTTTGATCTTGTTTCTAACGGCAACATCAAAAGATCGCAGCCTTCGGCAGCTCCTACAGAAGATCGGATATTTATTTGACGCTGCTTGATATTCCGAACAGCCGCAGCCTATTTTGTCCGGGTCGCCGTTCGCGGCTCGCACAACAACAAGGATTGCGTCATGACAACCGATGGCCAGCGCTCACTCGCACAGCGATTGACGGGCATTGATGAGATTGAATGTGTCACGCCGGATTTGAACGGCGTGCCGCGAGGCAAGGTGATGACCGCCGAGGGGTTCCTCGAAGGGCGGCGTTTGCAGATGGCGCGGGGTGTGCTGCTGCAATGCATCATGGGCGGTTACCCGGCGGCGAAGTTTTACGGCAGCGATGACGGTGACCTGGCGCTGGTGGCCGAACCGAGCATGATTCATCCGTTGCCGTGGAGCGACGAACCGCGCGCATTGGCGATCTGCGATGCCGATGAGCTGACCGGCGAAAGCTCCAACCTGTCGACCCGTGGCCAGTTGAAGAAAGTCATCGCCCGGTATGCGGCGTTGGGCCTGGCGCCGGTGGTGGCGACCGAGCTGGAATTCTTTGTCTTCGCACCCAATACCGATCCGAATCAACCGTTCCGCCCACCCGTTGGTCTCGACGGTCGCCGCGAGGATGGGCAGTCGGCGTTCAGCGTCAGTTCCAACAACGGTCTGCGGCCGTTCTTCAACGAAGTCTATAAATGCATGGCGGCCCTCGGTTTGCCGCGCGACACCTTTATGCATGAAATGGGCGTCAGCCAGTTTGAGATCAACCTGCTGCACGGTGATCCGCTGCTGCTGGCCGACCAGACTTTCCTGTTCAAACATCTGCTCAAAGAAGTCGCGCTCAAACACGGGCTGACCGTGGTGTGCATGGCCAAACCGCTGGCGCACACGCCGGGCAGTTCGATGCACATTCACCAGAGCATCGTCGAGATCGGCAGCGGCAAAAATGTATTCAGCGACGAGAAGGGTCAGCCGACCGCAATGTTCCGCCACTTCATCGGCGGACAGCAGGCGGGCATGGCTGAATTCACCGCGCTGTTTGCGCCCAACGTGAACTCCTATCAGCGTCTGTGTCATCCATTTGCGTCGCCGAACAATGCCTGCTGGTCGCACGACAATCGCGCCGCCGGCTTACGGATTCCCGCCAGTTCACCAGTAGCCCGTCGGGTCGAAAACCGTTTGCCGGGCGCCGACGCCAATCCGTATCTGGCAATTGCCGCCAGCCTGGCCGCGGGCTTGCATGGCATCGAGCATGAGCTGGAACCGACCGAGGCGATTCAGGGCGAATTCGAAGTGCCGGACAATCTGTCGCTGCCGTGTACCTTGCATGCCGCACTCGAACGTCTGAAACGTAGCCAATTGGCCATGGAACTGTTCGGCAAGGAGTTCATCGAAGGCTACATCGCTTCGAAGACCATGGAGTTGACGAGTTTCTTTGATGAAATTACCCCCTGGGAACGACGTGTTCTAGCAGCCCAGGCCTGACGAACTGTCGCCACCGGGCTATCGTTTGATAGCCCGGACTCACTGCAAGGAGCCGCTCGGAACGCCGATGCGCCAAATCTGGAAATCCTTTCGAGCGCTGTATTTCGCCTCGCTGATGATGTTGATCGGCTCGGGCCTTTTGTCTACTTATCTGGCTTTGCGCCTGGCCGCCGACAATGTCGACGGGCTCTGGGTCGGTGCGCTGATGGCCTGCAACTATTTTGGTCTGGTGCTGGGCGGCAAGATCGGTCACCGCTTGATCGCCCGTGTTGGGCATATCCGGGCGTATTCGGCGTGTGCCGGGATCGTCGGTGCGGCGGTGCTCGGGCATGGTCTGGTGGACTGGCTGCCGGCGTGGCTGGTGCTGCGGACGATTGTCGGTCTGGGCATGATGTGCCAATACATGGTGATCGAGAGCTGGCTCAACGAGCAGGCCGATGCCAATCAGCGTGGGATGGTGTTCAGCGGTTACATGATCGCTTCGTATCTGGGGCTGGTGTTGGGTCAACTAATTCTGGTCATGCACCCTGGGCTGGGGCCGGAGCTGTTGATGTTGGTCGCGCTGTGTTTCGCCCTGTGCCTGGTGCCGGTGACGCTGACCCGACGGATTCACCCGGCGCCGCTGCATCCTGCGCCGATGGAACCGCGCTTCTTCATTAAACGTGTGCCGCAGTCGCTGAGTACGGTGCTGGGTGCCGGTTTGATCATCGGTGCGTTTTACGGTCTGGCGCCGTTGTATGCCTCGCAGCAAGGGCTCTCGACCGAGCAGGTCGGTCTGTTCATGGGTAGCTGCATTTTTGCCGGGCTGCTGGTGCAGTGGCCGCTGGGGTGGCTGTCTGACCGCTATGATCGTGCGCTGCTGATTCGCTGCTTTGCCGGGTTTCTCGCGGTGGCGGCGCTGCCGTTGGCGATCATGCCGGAGGTGCCGCTGGAGGTGCTGTTTGTGGTCGGCTTCTTCTGCTCGCTGGTGCAGTTCTGTCTGTATCCGCTGGCAGTGGCGTTTTCCAATGACCACGTCGAAGGCGATCGCCGCGTCTCGCTGACGGCGATGCTGCTGGTGACGTATGGCGTTGGCGCGAGCATCGGGCCGTTGCTGGCAGGCGTGTTAATGAAGTTTCTCGGCAGCCAGAGTCTGTATGCGTTTTTCAGCTTCTTTGCGTTGGTGCTGGTGTGGCGAATCCGTCCGAAAGCCGTGACCAATCTGCACCAGGTTGATGACGCGCCGCTGCATCACGTGGCGATGCCGGACAGTATGTCCAGCTCACCGCTGGTGGCAGCGCTGGATCCACGGGTGGATGAACAGGTGGTGCAGGATCAGATGCAGACGCCGGTCGAGCCTGAGCCTGAACCGGAAGTGGAGCCTGAATCTGAGACTCCGCCGGAGCCAGTGGTGGAAACAGAGCCGGATGATGGCAGCGATAAACCCACGCCAGACATCAGTGGCGCCAGACCCTGACTCTGACTGCAATATTCACCTGTGGTGAACACAGATTTAATGATGAATGGATAACCCTGTGATGAGTGAATTACTTGGGGCGAGGGGATTCATCCCCGACCGGCTGCGCAGCAGTCGCAAAACCATCCAGCTCGGTTCAACAGGAACATTGTGCAGTCAGGATTTGGGGCCGCTTCGCAGCCCATCGGGGATAAATCCCCTTGCCACAAGTAATTCATTCACCGCAGATTCTTGGCTGAATTCTCTCAGGCACAAAAAAGGGCAGTCCCGCCAAGGATTGCCCTTTTTATTTGCCGCTATAAATCACATAGGTGTAAGAGGGAAACACTTAACCTGTGGCGAGGGGATTTATCCCCGTTCGGCTGCGCAGCAGTCGCAAACCATCCAGCTCGGTTCAACAGGAACATTGTGCCGCCAGGATTTGGGGCCGCTTCGCAGCCCAGCGGGGATAAATCCCCTCGCCACAGGGATCTCAGTGTTAATTGGATTTTCGATCAGGCACAAAAAAGGGCAGTCCCGCCAAGGACTGCCCTTTTTTTATTTGCCGCTACGAATCACATATCGTCTTTATCGAAACGCCGTGCTTCACGCTGCAGTTGATACACGAAGCGCTCAACGTTACGCGCCGCCTGGCCACTGATGTTGTGGAAGCGCAGACCCGCAAAGGTGATGTTGAGTTTTTCTTCGAAATGCAGATAACGCAGTTCAACCGAAGTCGGCTGATTGCCGAACAGCGGCGGGGCGATCAGGCGGTCGTAGACCTGGCCCAGTTGCAGGCGGTCAGTGATGTCGCCTTCAAAGCGCAGCTTGCAACCGGTGGCGGAGATGTCCAGCAGCTTGCCGTTGATCGGCGCCTTGAGTTTCTCGCCGCCGAGTTCGACGTTGACCAGATCGGTCAACTTCAGCGCGGCGCGGAAGGCGTTGCGGCGCTGGTGGTAAACCACTTCGGTCGGTAGTTCGCCGGTGTAGAAGCGGTCGCCGTCGGCATCGACGATGTCCAGCGTGCCATTGCATTCCCAGGCGATGCGCACGCCTTCATGGAAACCCTCAACCTTGAACGGCTCGCCCGCCAGCAGAAAGCGTTCACCGTCACGTGGCACCATTTCATCGAGGTTAATCGAAGCGGTATCGCGATCAACCTTGATCAAATAGCTCTGGAAACGCTGGCTACGCTCGTGAAAAGTGATGATCAGCGGATCATGGCTGTCTTGCAGCTGACGCAGGTTGCTGGAGATTTCCAGAGGTGTGGTGAGCACCTTTGGAGGCTGCGGAGCATCATCCGCGCTGAGGGCGTTGGACACGGTTTATCAATCTCCAGACAAAATATGACGACTAGCCAGCATTTTGCCAGCATGTTTCGCGAGTTGATAGAGCTGGCGCATCAACGACTCATGCCTGGCTGAGCGGACGCGGCATCGCGGGTTTGGCAAACGTGCCGCTGGCGTCATACAACGCTGGCGCTTCGCCCCCGGTGAGGATCTTCAGTTGGTTGGTGGTCGCGGCCTGTTGCATGAGGATCGACTGGCCGTTTTTGACGTTGGCCGCCTGACATTGGGCGATGAGATCGGTCAGGGCATCGCCCTGGGTCAGCAGCTGCTGGCCAACGCTCGATTGCGCGGCCAGTTGCTCAAGACCTTGACGGTCTGGCGTCAGGTTGAGGCTGACGAGGATTTCGCTGCGCTTGCGGCCATGCTGTTCAAGCAAAATGATCAGTGCCTGTTTGGTTGCCAGAATCTCTTCGAGCAGGGGCATGTCGCGACCGTGCAAAGCGAGGGACTCGGTTTGCAATAACTCCAGCAATTGTTGAGCTGGAGCAAAGTCGTCGTTGATCAGTTGCAATAAATTAGTGTCGTGCATGGCTGGCCTTGGGTTTTAAGCGTCCAAAAGCCTCGCGCTGGCAAAAGCCTAGCGCTGGGCTTCGAAGTTGAGCAGTTTGCTGGCTACACGGCTGCTGTCGACTTTATAGCTGCCATCGGCAATCGCGGCTTTCAACTCGGCCACACGGGCTTTGTCGACAGCAGGCTGATCGCGCAGCTTGTCAGTGACCTTCTGCAACTGTTGAGCCTCATTGCTGAGGTGTACCGATTCCCCGCTTTTAGCGGTACTGGCCGTTTCGGCCTGGGTATTCAGCGGCGCGGAAGTGCCGTTTTCGGCGGTTTCCTTGGGCGCGCTGGTACGTGTACTGCCTGTCAGTGACGAGGAGCTGTTCAAACGGCTGAAATCGATGACCATGATAAAAACCTCTGGGAATTTGGACGCTTGCCATGTTTTCGGCCATCTCCTGGAAAACTTTAGGCACATTTAGCAACGAAAGCTGCATGCACCCGCGCGCGTCCTGCTGCGGCACAGTTTAGGGAACAGCCATGGCCAGCGCCAGTTTTCTCCTCGGTGTTTACATGGAAACTTCCACCTGTCCCGGCGCGATGATTTGCGCCTTGATCACCCGTTGCGAATTGAGGTTTTTCACTCGGATCTGTTCTTTCAGTCCGCCGTTGGACAGGGCTTCACCGGGCATGCGCACGGCGAGTGTGCCGCTGCGCGCGGTAATGACCACTTGATCACCTTTGCGCACGACTTCGGCCTGCTCCAGGTGGACTTGGGTAATCACCTGATCGGCGACCGTTGGTCGGGTCAATTTTTGCCCGATCGCTTCGTCTACCGAGGTCAGAAAACCTTGATTGATCTGACTGACATCGCGCTCGCGCAAGGTCACGTCCTGAGGTTCGATAATCCCGGCGCGTCTGAGCGCTCGGGTGGTGGTGACAATCTCGCGAAACAGGCGGACTTGAGCGGGTACGAACACCGTCCAGGGCGAACTGCCTTCACAGCGAACCTTGACCGTCACCCGGCCCAAAGGACGGGGGGTGTTCTCCAGCGACGCTGTCAATTCCTTGTCGCACATCGGCATGCGCATACGCGGATCGAGCTGCTTGACTTCGATCTCGTAGCGGCCTTCGGTTTGACTGGTTGCCAAATAGTCTTCTACGGTGAACTCAAGAAAGCCCTGAGTGACGCCGATAAGCATGTCAGGCAAGGTAACCGAATCCGCAATGGCAGGGCTGCCAGCGAGCAAACAGCAGGCGGCAGACACCGCGCAAAGCCCTTTGCGAAGGGGAGAGGTCAGGTGTCGGAAAAATGTCGTTTGAGCGTTCATACGAGTTAAAAAGCAAGCGCCGTGCCGTTTAGCAATGAATGTGCGTCGCAACAACACTTGGCGTTGAGGTAGGAGTCTGGGCATGGCTGGTGTAATGGATTCGGTAAACCAGCGCACGCAACTGGTGGGGCAGAATCGCCTGGAGCTGTTGTTGTTCCGTCTCGACGGCCAACAGCTCTACGGAATCAACGTGTTCAAGGTGCGGGAAGTGCTGCAATGCCCGTCGCTGACGTTGATGCCCAAGTCCAGTCCTGTCGTGTGCGGGGTGGCAAATATCCGGGGGGCGACCATTCCGATCCTTGATCTGGCGATGGCGACCGGCTCCGGCGCGTTGAAAGACAAGAACAACCCGTTCGTGATCATCACGGAGTACAACACCAAGACCCAGGGTTTCCTGGTGCGCTCGGTGGAGCGCATCGTCAACATGAACTGGGAAGAGATTCATCCGCCGCCCAAGGGCACGGGTCGCGATCATTACCTGACCGCTGTGACTCGGGTGGACAATCAGTTAGTCGAAATCATCGACGTCGAGAAAGTGCTGGCGGAAGTTGCGCCGACACCGGAAGCGATTTCGGTGGGCGTGGTCGATGTCGAGACCCAGTCCAAAGCGTTGTCGCTGCGGGTGCTGACGGTCGATGACTCGTCGGTGGCGCGCAAGCAGGTGTCGCGTTGTCTGCAAACGGTCGGCGTCGAAGTGGTGGCGCTGAACGACGGCAAACAGGCGCTGGATTACCTGCGCAAACTGGTCGATGAGGGCAAAAAGCCGGAAGAAGAGTTCCTGATGATGATCTCCGACATCGAGATGCCGGAGATGGACGGATACACTTTGACGGCCGAGATCCGCAGCGACCCACGCATGCAAAAGCTTCATATCATCCTGCATACTTCGTTGTCCGGGGTATTCAATCAGGCGATGGTCAAGAAAGTCGGTGCCGATGACTTTCTGGCCAAATTCCGCCCTGATGACCTGGCATCCCGGGTAGTCGACCGGATCAAAGCAGCAGATATCAGCTAGGAGCGCTTTGCTCCTGGCGGTCAACACGATTTAAGAGGCGGCATCATTGTCTACGGGTAATTTGGATTTCGAACAGTTCCGGGTCTTCCTGGAAAAAGCCTGTGGCATTTTGCTCGGTGAAAACAAGCAGTACCTGGTCTCGAGCCGTCTCAACAAACTGATGGAACAGCAAGGCATCAAATCCCTGGGTGAGCTGGTGCAGCGCATCCAGACCCAGCCGCGCAGCGGTTTGCGCGAGCAGGTGGTCGATGCCATGACGACCAACGAAACCCTGTGGTTTCGTGACACCTATCCGTTTGAAGTCTTGAAGAAAAAAGTCCTGCCCGAAGCGATCAAGGCCAGCCCCAACCAGCGTCTGCGGATCTGGTCGGCGGCGTGCTCGTCGGGTCAGGAACCGTATTCGCTGTCGATGTCGATCGATGAGTTTGAGCGCACTAACCTCGGTCAGTTGAAGATGGGCGTGCAGATTGTTGCCACCGATCTGTCCGGCCTGATGCTCAACAACTGCAAGACCGGCGAGTACGACAGCCTGGCCATCGGTCGTGGTTTGTCGCCGGAACGTCTGCAGCGTTACTTCGATCCGAAAGGCCCGGGGCGCTGGGTGATCAAGGCGCCGATCAAAAGCCGCGTCGAGTTCCGCTCGTTCAACCTGCTCGACAGCTACGCCGCGCTGGGCAAGTTCGACATCGTGTTCTGCCGCAACGTGTTGATCTACTTCTCTGCCGAAGTGAAGAAAGACATCTTGTTGCGCATTCACAGCACGCTGAAGCCGGGCGGTTATCTGTTCCTTGGCGCGTCGGAAGCGCTGAACGGTTTGCCGGATCATTACCAGATGGTGCAGTGCAGCCCGGGGATTATTTACCAGGCGAAATGATTGACGAGTGGCAATACACGAACGGGAGTCCTCAGGGGCTCCCGTTTTTTTGTACCCGAAGAAACTCTCCCAGACACCAAAAAATCTGTAGGAGCAAGGCTTGCCCGCGAAGACGGTATGTCTGGTTAATTGATGTCGACTGGCTCCACGTCTTCGCGGGCAAGCCTTGCTCCTACAAAGCGGGCTCGCGTGGGGAGGCAAGCGGCAGAAAAGCGGCATCTGGCGGAAACCGCTTGCCGCTTTTCTGGCATTGCCGCTTTGCCGGCTGCCCGCAAAGCCCCGGTTTACGGGGTTTCCTCTGTTTGGCACGCGGCTTGCTAAAGCTCATGTACGAAAAACCGGTCACCTGAAGGTTCCCGACATGAGCATCAGCTTCGATAAAGCGCTCGGCATTCACGAAAAAGCATTGGGTTTCCGCGCCCAGCGTGCCGAAGTGCTGGCCAACAACATCGCCAACGCCGATACCCCGAACTACAAGGCGCGGGATCTGGACTTCTCGAAAGTGCTCGAAGCACAGACCCAGAAGAACGCCAACGGCACCATCGCCCTGAACATGACCAACAGCCGTCACATCGAAGCTGAAGGCCTGGGCAATGGCGACGAATCGCTGCTGTATCGCACGCCGATGCAACCTTCGATCGACCAGAACACCGTGGATGCGCAACTGGAACAGTCCAACTACGCGGAAAACGCCGTGGGCTTCCAGGCCAGCTTCACGCTGCTCAACAGCAAATTCAAAGGGCTGGTCTCAGCCCTGCGCGGAGAGTAATCCATGTCCCTGTCCAGCGTTTTCAACATTGCCGGCAGCGGCATGAGCGCACAAACCACGCGTCTGAACACCGTGGCGTCGAACATCGCCAACGCCGAAACCGTTTCCTCGAGCATCGACCAGACCTACCGCGCCCGTCACCCGGTGTTCGCCACCATGTTCCAGGGCGGCCAAAACGCTGGCAGCAACTCGCTGTTCCAGAGTCAGGACGCCGCGGGGCAGGGCGTGCAGGTACTCGGTGTGGTCGAAGACCAGAGCAACCTCGAAGCGCGTTACGAGCCGAACCATCCGGCGGCCGACGCCAAAGGCTACGTTTACTACCCGAACGTCAACGTGGTGGAAGAAATGGCTGACATGATTTCCGCGAGCCGTTCGTTCCAGACCAACGCCGAAATGATGAACACCGCCAAAACCATGATGCAGAAGGTACTGACCCTCGGTCAGTAATAAGGGGCGACTGCCATGAGCGTTACCGATACCACCAGCTCCCTGAGCATGAACGACATTCTGGCCAACTCGTCGAAGACGGCCAGCAGCAGCACCTCCGGCGGCATCGCTTCGGCGACCAACAGCGCCACCGGTGGCCAGGCGCTGGGCAAAGATGCGTTCCTGCAATTGCTGGTGACCCAGCTGAAAAACCAGAACCCGCTCGATCCGCAGGACAACAGTGCGTTCGTTGCACAGTTGGCGCAGTTCAGCAGTCTGGAAGGCATCACCACACTGAACAGCACCGTCAGCTCGCTGGCCGGCAACTACAACTCCTCGCAAGCCTTGCAGGCGTCGTCGCTGGTCGGTCGCAACGTGATCGTGCAGACCAACACCGCGCAGCTCGACGACCCAACCAAAGGCCTGACCGGTTCGGTCACCGTGCCTTCGTCGATCGCCGGCGGCACCGTCACCATCACCGATAAGGACGGCAAAGCTGTTCGCACGATCGACCTGGGCAGCCGCGCGGCCGGCGATGCCAGCTTCACTTGGGACGGCAAGGATTCTTCCGGCACCGTGGTGCCGGTCGGTACTTACACCTTCAAGGCCAGCGCACCGATCGATGGCGCTGCAACGGATCTGGCCACTTACCTGCCGGCCACGGTCAACAGCGTGACCATCAGCCAGACCGGCGGCGAGCTGATGCTCAACCTGGCCGGCAAGGGCAGCGTTGCCCTGTCCAAAGTACAAACCATTGGTATATAGAGCCGATTAACCCGGCACAAAGGAGTGGAATATGTCTTTCAATATCGGCCTTAGCGGTCTCTATGCAGCCAACAAACAACTGGACGTGACCGGCAACAACATCGCCAACGTTGCCACCGCCGGTTTCAAATCCTCGCGCGCAGAATTCGAAGACGTCTACTCGGCGACTCGTCTGGGCAGCGGCAGCAAAGTGATTGGTAACGGCGTGCGCCTGGCCAACGTTTCGCAGCAGTTCACCCAGGGTGACATCAGCAACACCGGTAACGTGCTGGACATGGGTATCAACGGTTCGGGCTTCTTCACCATGAGCAATAACGGTTCGGTGTCGTATACCCGTGCCGGTACGTTCAAGGTCGACAACGCCGGTTACATCACCAACACCGATTACACCTCGCGTCTGCAGGGTTACGGTGTGGATGCCAACGGCAAGATTCTCAACGGTGTGTTGACTGACCTGAAAATCGACACGTCGAACCTGGCACCGAAATCGACTTCGTCGGTGACCTCGACCATCAACCTGAACTCGTCGGCACCGGTGATCGTTGATACCGGCGCCAACGCGGTGAAGTTCGACCCGTCGAAAGCCGAGACGTACACCAAGTCGTTCAGCACACCGATTTATGACACTCAGGGTAACTCCCACGTCATGGATCAGTACGTGGTGAAGACCAGCGACAATACTTGGAAGGTTTACACCCTGGTTGACGGCCGTAACCCGGACGCGACCGGCAGTGATCCAACCCTGACGGCGCCGACGGCTTCGACGTTGTCGTTCGACAGCTCGGGCAAGTTGACTCAGGTGAGCACACCGAATCCGGCGGATCCTGCAAATCCGATTATCAGCAGTGATCTGACCTTGAAAAACTGGGTTCCGGGCACTGTGACCAACGGTGTGTTTACGCCTAATGGCGCGGCGGCCAACACGGCGGGTGTGACCATTTCGATGGCCAAGACTACTCAGTACAACGCTGATACTGCGCGTTCGATTCCGACTCAGGATGGTTATGCCACCGGGCAGATCACTAACCTGACGATTGATGGCACCGGTACCTTGTTCGCCAACTTCAGTAACAATCAGAGTAAGGCGATTGGGCAGGTGGCGTTGGCCAGTTTCACCAACGAGCAGGGTTTGCAGGCCGTTGGCGGTACTAGTTGGAAGGAGACGTTTGCTTCGGGTATTCCGGGGTACGATGCGCCGGAGACCGGGACTTTGGGGTCGATCGCGTCGAACTCGCTGGAGGAGTCGAACGTTAATCTGACGAATGAGTTGGTTGATTTGATCAAGGGTCAGAGTAACTATCAGGCGAATGCGAAGACGATTTCTACGCAGAGCACGATTATGCAGACCATTATTCAGATGACCTGATTTTTGGTTTTGCTGTTTGAGAAGAGCCCCTCTTTTTGAGGGGCTTTTTTTTGGGTGTATATCCGGTTCTTCGGGTGTTGCGGCTGGCGGTTTCGCCCTTACGGCGAGTCCCTTTGGCAAACGCCCCAAAGGAACCAAAGGTCTGTGCCCTGACGTCCGGCCCTCGCTAAGGCTCGGGTTCCTTCGCTCCGGGTTCATCCGGGGGCATCGCCTACGGTTTGCTTCGCTGCACCTCCTCTCGATGCTTTCCCCGTATGAATCCCTCCACTCAGCCTCCCGACGGGCCTTGAGATCAAGATCAAAAGCTTTGTCGAGCTTGCGCTCATCCTGTGTAGGAGCTGCCGAAGGCTGCGATCTTTTGATTTTCGTTGGATTCGCCCCTCACCCCAGCCCTCTCCCGAGGGAGAGGGAGCCGATTTTTGGGCTTCTCAGGATTTGTGTTCGGCTCGGTATTTCATGTCGGCGTACCTCTCCCAATCCACGCGGTCAGTTCCCTCTCCCACCGGGAGAGGGGCTCTTGATTTGGATTTGAAGCTCAAATTCAACTCGGTATTTCATGTCGGTGCATCTTGCCCAAACACCCCGGTCAGTCCCCTCTCCCTCTGGGAGAGGGCTAGGGTGAGGGGCTCTTGATTTGGATTTGAAGCTCAAATTCAATTCGGTATTTCATGTCGGTGCATCTTGCCCAAACACCCCGGTCAGTTCCCTCTCCCTCTGGGAGAGGGCTAGGGTGAGGGTTTGCTTTTGATTTGATTGGGGGAGTGAGCCTGCTGGCGATAGCTGTTCATATTCAATCCATTTCAACCAGCCAAAAAAAAGCCCCCAACAAACCAGAGGTCTGTCAGGGGCTTTTTCAATCAGGTGTTTTTCAACACCTGATTTCGCTCAGCTTATTGGCAAGCTTCGCAATCTGGCTCGTCGATCGCGCAGGCTTTTGGCACTGGCGCTGGGCCGGCTGGAGCAGCCAGGACCGAATCATCACCGTGGTTGCCGCCGCTGGATACAGCGTTCAGCTTGCTGGTGCTGATGGTCGACTTCTCGGTGCTGGTCGCGGCCAGGGCACGGAGGTAGTAGGTGGTTTTCAGGCCACGGTACCAAGCCATGCGGTAGGTCACGTCGAGTTTCTTGCCCGATGCGCCAGCGATGTACAGGTTCAGCGATTGGGCCTGGTCGATCCACTTCTGACGACGGCTGGCCGCGTCAACGATCCACTTGGTGTCCACTTCGAAGGCAGTC
>NZ_JBIVJB010000097.1:0-16702 GCF_044750025.1 Pseudomonas sp. NPDC088885
ACATCCACGTCGTGGTGAACAACTCGTACCTGGGTCTGATCCGTCAGGCACAGCGCGGGTTCGAAATGGACTACTGCGTGCAGCTGTCCTTCGATAACCTGAACGCGCCGGAACTCAACGGTTACGGTGTTGACCACGTCGCAGTGGCTGAAGGCCTTGGCTGTAAAGCGCTGCGTGTGTTCGAGCCATCGGAAATCGCCCCTGCCCTGCGCAAGGCCGAACAGATGATCGAAGAGTTCAAGGTGCCGGTCATCGTCGAGATCATTCTGGAGCGTGTGACCAACATCTCCATGGGTACCGAGATCAACGCCGTCAACGAATTCGAAGACCTGGCGCTGGTCGGCAACGATGCGCCAACGGCGATTTCGCTGCTTGATTAACTGCTGACCGCTGATCGTTCCCACGCTCTGCGTGGGAACGCAGCCCGGGACGCTCTGCGTCCCAAAGCGGACGCAGAGCGTCCATTGAGGCATTCCCACGCAGAGCGTGGGAACGAGAATCTAGAACGGGAGACTACCATGCCGCGTTTCGCAGCCAACCTGTCCATGCTGTTCACCGAACAGGATTTCCTTGCCCGTTTCGACGCCGCCGCCAAGGCTGGTTTCAGCGGTGTCGAGTACCTGTTCCCGTACGATTTCAGCTCTGCCGAAATCAAGGCCAAGCTCGACGCCAACGGTCTGACCCAAGTGCTGTTCAACCTGCCGGCCGGTGACTGGGCCAAGGGCGAGCGCGGTATCGCGTGTCTGCCGGATCGGGTTGAAGAGTTCCGTGCCGGTGTCGATCTGGCGATCGCTTACGCACAAGTGCTGGGCAACACCCAGATCAACTGCCTGGCCGGTATTCGTCCGCAAGGCGTTGATGATGTCACCGTGGAAAAAACCTTCGTTGCCAACCTGAAATACGCGGCTGACAAGCTGCAAGCGGCGGGCATCAAACTGGTGATGGAAGCGATCAACACCCGCGACATCCCGGGTTTCTACCTGAACAACACGGCGCAAGCCCTGTCGATTCGCGAACAGGTCGGCAGCGCCAATCTGTATCTGCAATACGACATCTATCACATGCAAATCATGGAAGGCGATCTGGCCCGCACCCTGCAATCGCACCTGGGCGAGATCAACCATGTGCAGCTCGCGGACAACCCGGGCCGCAACGAGCCGGGCACCGGTGAGATCAACTACCGCTTCCTGTTCGAACACCTCGACCGCATCGGTTATCAGGGTTGGGTCGGTTGCGAATACAAGCCGCTGACCACCACCGAAGCAGGCCTGGGCTGGCTGAAAACCCACAACGCAATCTGACAAACACATGACCCTGTAGGAGCTGCCGAAGGCTGCGATCTTTTGATCTTGTTATTTGAAGATCAAGATCAAAAGATCGCAGCCTTCGGCAGCTCCTACAGGGGAAAGACAAAAACAAGAGGATTTTCTCATGGCTAAAATCGGATTTATCGGCACCGGCATCATGGGCCACCCAATGGCTTCGAACCTGCAGAAAGCCGGTCACAGCCTGTTCCTGTCGGCGCACCACGACGCCGCCCCGGCCGATCTGGTTGCCGCTGGCGCCGTCGCCCTGGCCAACCCGCGCGAAGTGGCGCAGGAAGCTGAATTCATCATCGTCATGGTGCCGGATACCCCGCAGGTAGACGACGTACTGTTCCGCGCTGACGGCGTTGCCGCTGGTCTGAGCAAAGGCAAAATCGTGATCGACATGAGCTCGATCTCGCCGACCGCCACCAAGGCCTTCGCG
Organism: Pseudomonas sp. NPDC088885; assembly: GCF_044750025.1. Taxonomy (NCBI): domain Bacteria; kingdom Pseudomonadati; phylum Pseudomonadota; class Gammaproteobacteria; order Pseudomonadales; family Pseudomonadaceae; genus Pseudomonas; species Pseudomonas sp. NPDC088885. Next base: position 1,750 of record NZ_JBIVJB010000097.1, read on the forward strand.
GCGAAGATCAACGAGAAAGGCGCGCAATACCTCGACGCACCGGTATCCGGTGGTGAAGTCGGCGCCAAAGCGGCGACCCTGAGCATCATGATCGGTGGCGACGCCGATGCCTTCGAACGCGCGCTGCCACTGTTCCAGGCCATGGGCAAAAACATCACCCTGGTCGGTGGCAATGGCGACGGTCAAACCGCCAAAGTCGCCAACCAGATCATCGTTGCGCTGAACATTCAGGCCGTCGCTGAAGCCCTGCTGTTCGCTTCGAAAAACGGTGCTGATCCAGCCAAGGTGCGTGAAGCACTGATGGGTGGTTTCGCGTCCTCGAAGATCCTTGAAGTACACGGCGAGCGCATGATCAAAGGCACTTTCGATCCAGGCTTCCGCATCAGCCTGCACCAGAAAGACCTGAACCTGGCCCTGCAAGGCGCCAAAGAGCTGAACATCAACCTGCCAAACACCGCCAACGCCCAGCAAGTGTTCAGCACCTGCGCAGCGATCGGTGGCAGCAACTGGGATCACTCGGCGCTGATCAAAGGTCTGGAGCACATGGCCAACTTCTCGATTCGCGACAACAAATAAGCCCTGCCCCGTCGCTCGTTCCCACGCTCTGCGTGGGAATGCAGCCCGGGACGCTCCGCGTCCCTGCCGAAGCGGACGCAGAGCGTCCATTGAGGCATTCCCACGCAGAGCGTGGGAACGATCATCAGCATTAACCAAGAACAATAAGATTGGGAGCCCGCCATGTCGGTCGATCCGCAACAACTGCTGCGCGAGCTGTTTGCCACAGCCATCGACGCGGCCCATCCGAACCAAGTCCTCGAAACCCATCTGCCTGCCGATCGTACCGGTCGGGTGATCGTCATCGGTGCCGGCAAAGCCGCTGCTGCGATGGCGCAAGTGGTCGAGAATTGCTGGGAAGGTGACGTGTCTGGCCTGGTGGTGACCCGCTACGGTCACGGCGCCCCGTGCGAAAAAATCGAAGTGGTCGAAGCCGCGCATCCGGTGCCGGACGCTGCCGGTCTGGCCGTGGCCAAACGCGTGCTCGAACTGGTCAGCAACCTGACCGAGGACGACCGCGTAATCTTCCTGCTCTCCGGCGGTGGTTCTGCCCTGCTCGCATTGCCGGCCGAAGGCATCACCCTCGCCGACAAGCAGTCGATCAACAAAGCCCTGCTCAAATCCGGCGCGACCATCGGCGAGATGAACTGCGTGCGCAAGCACCTCTCGGCGATCAAGGGCGGCCGTCTCGGCAAGGCCTGCTGGCCTGCCACTGTTTACACCTACGCGATTTCCGATGTGCCGGGCGACCTCGCCACGGTCATCGCTTCCGGCCCGACCGTGGCCGATCCAAGCACCTCCGCCGAAGCGCTGGCGATCATCAAACGCTACGGCATCGAGATTCCCGTTTCCGTGCGCAACTGGTTGCAAAGCCCAGAGTCGGAAACCGTCAAACCCGGTGATCCGAGTCTTGCGCGCAGCCACTTCCAATTGATCGCCCGTCCTCAGCAATCGCTGGACGCGGCGGCAGTGAAATGCCGTCAGGCCGGCTTCAGCACGCTGATCCTCGGCGACCTCGAAGGTGAGTCGCGCGAAGTGGCGAAAGTCCACGCCGGCATCGCCCGCCAGATCATCAACCATGGCCAGCCATTGGCAGCCCCGTGCGTGATTTTGTCCGGCGGCGAAACCACCGTGACCGTGCGCGGCAATGGCCGTGGCGGACGCAACGCCGAATTCCTTCTGAGCCTGACCGAAAATCTCAAAGGCCAGCCCGGCGTCTATGCCCTGGCCGGTGACACCGACGGCATCGACGGTTCGGAAGACAACGCCGGCGCGATCATGACCCCGGACAGCTACGCCCGCGCCGCCGCCCTCGGTTTGAGCGCCAGCGACGAGCTGGATAACAACAACGGCTACGGCTATTTCGAGGCGCTCGATGCGCTGATCGTCACCGAGCCGACCCGCACCAACGTCAACGACTTCCGCGCCATTCTGATCCTTGAGAGCTGCAAACCATGACGCCTGATAAAAAGGTCAAAATCCTCGCCACCCTCGGGCCTGCCGTCGACGGCATCGAAGAGATCCGTGAACTGGTCGAGGCCGGGGTGAATATCTTCCGCCTGAACTTCAGCCACGGCGATCACGCCGACCACGCCAAACGCTATCAGTGGATCCGCGAAGTCGAGCGCCAGCTCAACTACCCGCTGGGCATTCTGATGGACTTGCAGGGGCCGAAACTGCGCGTCGGCAAGTTTGCCGACGGCAAGGTGCAACTGCATCGCGGTCAGGCCTTCCGTCTGGATCTGGACGCGACGCCGGGCGATGAGCGCCGGGTGAATCTGCCGCATCCGGAAATCATTGCCGCACTGGAAGCGGGCATGGATCTGCTGCTCGACGACGGCAAACTGCGTCTGCGTGTGGTGACCAAGTACGAGGATGCGATCGACACCACCGTGCTCAATGGCGGCGAATTGTCGGACCGCAAAGGCGTCAACGTGCCGCAAGCCGTGCTCGACCTCAGCCCGCTGACCGCCAAGGATCGCCGCGACCTGAGCTTCGGTCTGGAACTGGGTGTGGACTGGGTCGCGCTGTCGTTTGTGCAGCGTCCGCAAGACATCATCGAAGCCCGCGCACTGATCGGCGACAAAGCCTTTCTGATGGCGAAAATCGAGAAGCCTTCCGCCGTTGAACAACTGCGCGAAATCGCGGAACTGAGCGACGCGATCATGGTGGCTCGGGGTGACCTCGGCGTTGAAGTGCCGGCAGAAAGCGTGCCGCAGATCCAGAAGAACATCATCACTACCTGCCGCGAGCTGGGCAAACCGGTGGTGGTGGCGACGCAGATGCTCGAGTCGATGCGCTTCTCCCCTGCCCCGACCCGCGCCGAGGTGACTGACGTCGCCAACGCCGTGGCCGAAGGTGCCGATGCAGTGATGCTGTCGGCGGAAACTGCGTCCGGCGAGTACCCGCTGGAAGCCGTGCAGATGATGAGCAAGATCATCCGCCAGGTGGAGAACGGCCCGGATTATCAGACTCAGCTCGACGTCAGCCGGCCGAAGGCTGAAGCGACCGTGTCCGATGCGATCAGTTGCGCGATCCGTCGCATCAGCAACGTGCTGCCGGTGGCGGTGCTGGTCAACTACAGCGAGTCGGGCACCTCGAGTCTGCGTGCAGCGCGGGAGCGGCCGAAAGCGCCGATCCTCAACCTGACGCCGAACCTGCAAACCGCGCGGCGTCTGAGCGTGGCGTGGGGGATTCACTCGGTGGTCAACGATCGCCTGCGTCAGGTCGACGAAGTCTGCTCGACCGCACTGGAAATCGCCCAGGCCCAAGGCATGGCCGAGCGTGGCGACACGCTGCTGATTACTGCCGGTGTGCCGTTTGGTCAGCCTGGATCGACTAACTCGCTGCGGATCGAAACATTGATTTAACCGCCCACCATGATCGTTCCCACGCTCCGCGTGGGAATGCGGCCCGGGACGCTCTGCGTCCCAAGAGCAGACGCAGAGCGTCCTTTGAGGCATTCCCACGCAGAGCGTGGGAACGATCAGTACCGAATGAACTGCCATGCCTGCCAATCATTTCAACACCCACTGCCCCGACTGGGCCGAGGCTTTGCTCAACGGTTTCAGTCAAATATTCCTCCAGCGCCATCCGCTGTGCGGCTTGCTGTGTCTGTTGGCGATCCTGCTGACCGCACCGGTGTTGTTCGCCGGGGCGCTGCTCGGTGCCGTCGCCGGATTGCTCACCGCGCAACGCCGCAATTACGCCAAGGCTGATCGCCAGGCTGGACTGTTCAGCTACAACGGCATCTTGCTCGGCCTGCTGCTGAGCCTGTATTTCCCGTGGTCGCCGATGCTTCCACCGCTGATTCTCGCCGCCGGCGGCTTGAGCGCGATGGTCACGCAGCAGTGGCTCAAACATGTCTACAGCAGCCGATCGATTCCGGCCTACACCTCGCCGTTCGTGGCCATGAGTTGGGTTCTGCTGCTGTTCGCCGAACCGTCGGCGCCGATGGCACACGTCGAAATGAGCACGCTGAACCTGCTCGCCGCCGAACTGCGGGGCCTCGGCCAGGTGATGTTTCTCGGTCATCCACTGGCCGGCGCATTGGTCGCCATCGGCTTGCTGGTCGCGGATCGCCGCGCGTTTTGCTGGGCACTGTTGGCGTCGGCGATCGGCCTCGGCTCGAGCCTGCTGCACCACGAAACCAGCGTCGCACTGCTCGGCATCGGCAGCTACAACGCCGTGCTCGCCGCCCTCGCCTTTTCGTCGCAACGCCAACAACCGTGGTTGCCGCTGCTCGGCATCGTTCTCGCGCTGCTGGTGACGCCGCTGTTTGCCGCCATCGGCCTGGCCACTTTGACCGCGCCGTTCATCCTCGCCGGCTGGCTGATCCGCGCCGGGATTCAGATGCTCGGCAAAGCGTCGGTCGAGCGTGCGCCTTGCGCTCACGGGGAGAATCAACCTAGGCTGCGCTGATCTTTGATTCAGGCGTTTTCCATGGACAGCAGCAACAATTGGCGCGAACGGCTCTACGTCATGATTTTCCAGAGCGACACCCTCGCCGGGCGTCGCTTCGACGGCATCTTGCTGTTGATCATCCTCGCCAGTCTGGTGATCGTGATGCTCGACAGCATCGACAGCATTCACCAGAACTACGCGAACGTGCTGGCCTACATCGAGTGGGGCTTCACGATCATCTTTCTTGGCGAGTACATCCTGCGTCTGTACTGCTCACCGAAGCCGCTGCGCTACGCCTTCAGTTTTTACGGGCTGGTGGATTTGCTGGCGATCGTGCCCGGCATCCTTGCGCTGTATTACAGCGATGCGCAGTACCTGCTGATCATTCGGATCATCCGCATGCTGCGGATTTTCCGCGTGCTCAAACTCAGCCCGTACCTCAAACAAGCCAATTACCTGATGTCGGCGCTGCGTGGCAGCAAGCAGAAAATCGTCGTGTTTCTGGTCAGCGTCTGCACGCTGGTGACGGTATTCGGCACGCTGATGTACGTGATCGAAGGCCCGGAGCATGGCTTCACCAGCATTCCCAAAGGCATCTATTGGGCGATCGTCACGCTGACCACCGTGGGCTTCGGCGACATCGTGCCGAAGACGCCGCTGGGCCAGGTGATTTCGTCGCTGGTGATGATCACCGGTTACTCGATCATCGCCGTGCCCACCGGTATCTTCACCGCCGAACTGGCCAATGCGATGCGCGGTGAACAGCTGCAGCACGACTGCCCGGTGTGCAGGAAAAACAGCCACGAACACGGCGCGGCGTTCTGCTCGCGGTGCGGCAATCAGCTATTCAAGAAAGTGGAATAAGCAAAGAGCTTTTTAATCTTTAAGCGACTATGCGCGCCCCGTTATAGTCAGTGGCAATTGAACATCACCCCCCGCACATACGCAAACAACAAGGAATGCGCAGTGAAAAAACTCTTTGGCGCCTCACTTCTCGCCGCCGGCCTGGCCTTGGCCAACATCGCTCAGGCAGCCCCGACGCTGCTTAACGTTTCCTACGACGTGATGCGCGATTTCTACAAGGACTACAACACTGCGTTCCAGAAACACTGGCAAGCCGAGCACAACGAAAACATCACCGTGCAGATGTCCTTCGGCGGTTCGAGCAAGCAAGCGCGCTCGGTAATCGATGGCCTGCCGGCTGACGTCATCACCATGAACATGGCCACCGACATCAACGCCCTCGCCGACAACGGCAAACTGGTGCCGGAAAACTGGGTCACCCGTCTGCCGAACAACAGCGCGCCGTTCACCTCGGCCACTGTGTTCATCGTGCGTAAAGGCAACCCGAAAGCCCTGAAAGACTGGCCGGATCTGCTCAAGGACGGCGTGCAAGTGATCGTGCCAAACCCGAAAACCTCGGGTAACGGCCGCTACACCTACCTGTCGGCCTGGGGTTATGTGCTGAAGAACGGCGGCGACGAGAACAAGGCCAAGGCGTTCGTCGGCAAACTGTTCAAGCAAGCGCCAGTGCTGGATACCGGTGGCCGTGCCGCGACCACCACGTTCATGACCAACCAGATCGGCGACGTGCTGGTGACCTTCGAAAACGAAGCGGAAATGATTGCTCGCGAGTTTGGTCGTGATCAGTTTGAAGTGATCTACCCGAGCGTTTCGGCAGAGGCTGAGCCACCGGTGTCGGTGGTGGATAAAGTCGTCGACAAGAAAGGTTCACGGGCGGCGGCGGATGAGTACCTGAAGTACCTGTGGTCGCCGGAAGGGCAGGAGATTGCGGCAGCGAACTACCTGCGTCCGCGTGATCCGGCGGTGCTGGCGAAGTACACCGATCGCTTCCCGAAAGTTGATTTCTTGTCGGTGGAGAAGACCTTTGGTGACTGGCGTACGGTGCAGAAGACTCACTTCAATGACGGCGGTGTGTTCGATCAGATCTACACCGGCCAGTAACACCTGATTACCCTTGTAGGAGCTGCCGAAGGCTGCGATCTTTTGATCTTGATCTTAAATACAAGATCAAAAGATCGCAGCCTTCGGCAGCTCCTACAGGGGGATTGTGTTTAGGCGATTACATCGGTGGCGTCACCCCATCCTTACCCGCAGAAATCGACTGCGCCGTCAGCGTGCCATCCGCGCTCTGCGTCACGAACGTGACAATCTTCACCCCAACCTTCAGCAAGCTCCGATCGCCCGGCAGCAGATTCACAATCGGCACATCCTCCGGCACCAGAATCTTCTGCTGCCCACCCTTGTAGTTCACCGTCAGCACCCGCCCATTGCTCACCACCAGATCGCCGACGCTGCCATTGGTCATGCTGCTGCCCTTGGCCAGGTCAAACGGCCGATGACCGTCGCCACTCCCCGCCAGCTCCGGCGGGAACACATGCACTTCCAGCGCCTTGAGTGTGCCGTCCTCCTGAGGCATCGCCGCCGAGCCGATGTAGCTGCCGGGTTTGATGTCTTCGATGTTGGCCAGGGTAACGGCGCGAACCTTGGTGTCGCCGGTCAACTGAATCACCACGCTCTCGCCGCTGTTGACGTGGACTTTCAAGCTGTCCGGGCTGACCCCGGTGATCTCGCCGCGCACGCCGAGGCGCATGCCCGGTGCGTCGGCGGCCTGCACGCTGGCGCCGCCGAGCAGGCTGATCAGGACAATCGTTGCAGTATGGCGAAGCGTCTGACGAAACATTGCATTCCTCCGGTGATGAACGTGGAACAAGCCGATGCAAACATAAGCACGCTATCGAAGAAGATGTAAGTGAATGTATCATCAGCCTTCAACGGTCGGACGCAAGGTTCGCCCCGAATGGCCACGGCCGTCATTACCCGACGTAATAACTGATATCAACCGAAGGCTGCTTCTGCCCGTTCGGTTTGTCCCTTAGCCTCACCGCATTCCTTTCGCTGGATCGAGTAACCCCTATGACCGCCACGACTCACGCAATGACCCGAGGCATGGTGCTGCTGTTCGCCTTCTGCTGCGGCGCCATCGTTGCCAACATCTACTACGCGCAGCCAATCATCGGCCTGATCGCGCCGGACATCGGCCTGAGCGACACCATGGCCAGTTTCATCGTTTCGCTGACGCAGATCGGTTATGCGCTGGGCCTGTTCTTTCTGGTACCGCTGGCGGATCTCCTGGAAAACCGCCGGTTGATGATCATCACTACCGTGGTGGCGATTGCCAGCCTGTTGGCGGCGGCGTTTACCGATCAGCCCAATGTGTTTCTGCTGATCTCGTTGTTGGTGGGTTTCAGTTCGGTATCGGTGCAGATTCTGATTCCTCTGGCGGCGCACCTTGCTCCGGAAGAATCCCGTGGTCGTGTGGTCGGCGGGATCATGGGCGGTTTGTTGCTGGGTATTCTGTTAGCACGACCGGTATCGAGCGTGGTTGCAGATCACCTCGGCTGGCGGGCGATGTTTATGATTGCTGCGGCACTGATGGCGGCGATCAGCGTGGTGTTGGCGCTGACCGTGCCCAAGCGCCAGCCGGATCACAGCGCCACGTATGGCCAACTGCTTGGCTCGTTGTGGACGCTGCTGCGCCAACAACCGGTGCTGCGTCAGCGCGCGTTTTATCAGGGCTGCATGTTCGCCACGTTCAGCCTGTTCTGGACGGCCGTGCCGCTGGAACTGGCGCGCAACCATGGTTTGTCGCAAAGCGAGATCGCGATTTTCGCGCTGGTCGGCGCCATCGGTGCCATCGCCGCCCCTATCAGCGGGCGCCTGGCCGACGCCGGCCACACCCGCATCGCCTCGCTGCTGGCCATGATCTTCGCCAGCCTGAGCTTCCTGCCCGCCTTCATCCACCCCGCCTACAGCGTCATCGGCCTGGCCGTGACCGGCGTGGTGCTCGACTTCTGCGTACAAATGAACATGGTGCTCGGCCAACGCGCGGTCTACTCGCTGGATGCAAAAAGCCGTGGTCGCCTCAACGCCCTGTACATGACCAGCATCTTCATCGGCGGCGCCTTCGGCTCGTCGGTGGCCAGTGCGGTGTATGAACATGGCGGCTGGTTGTGGATCGTGATTGTGGGGAGTGTGTTTCCGTTGTTGGCGTTGCTGCGGTTTTTGAGTGCTTCGCAAGGGCGATCGTTGGCCACGGCGTAAGCTGCAAAAGCTTCGCGAGCAGGCTCGCTCCCACAGGTCACTCACCGGGCCTGAGGGAGCGAGGACGGTTAATACCGAACCAGCTTCTCCATCGCCGCATCCGCCAGAAAGGAGGAGCGGCTTTTGACGTTGTGTTCGCGCACATAACGATCGATGCGCTGAATCACGTAACCGGGGAGCGTCACGTTGACCTTCTCGGTCTTGCCCAGATACGGCGAGATATCCAGCTCGAGCATGCCCCAGCCCATCTCGGCGAACTCCGGGTTATTACGGTGCGCCGAGGCAGAGGTCGGCATTGGAATAGCGTCGCCATCTGCTGCAATCTCCTGCAGCATGATGTGCGCAATTTCGACGGCCGCATTGTAGGCATCCTCAAAGCTATCCCCGGCCGTCACGGCGCCAGGAATATCGGGGATCTGAATACCGATGGCAGTGTTCTCGTCGCCCCATTCGATGCAGATTGGGTATTGCATTACGGATCTCCTTTGTAACTGACTGACGGGTTGTATAACCCGGCACGCCGCCTGATGCTCTTGACCGTCCCTAACGGTAAATCCTTCTTCGGATGAGGGACGGGAATCGTGTTCGGGTTATAGCGATGAGTGAAAATGTGATGACTGCCGGTGATCCGATCCAGCGTCCAGCCCGCCTCCTCCAGCTCCTTGATCAATTGCCTGCTTTGCACCAACCGCCTCCTTGCCCTAGCCTTTTAAAAATAACCCTAGAGTTACCTTTACTCAAGCACAGAAATGCTCAGAGCGACGCCCGGTTGTTTTACAACATGTGATTGATCGCATCAGAAGCATCTCCGATCAGAACTCCCCTGTGGGAGCGGGCTTGCTCGCGAAGGCGTCGTGTCAGTCGACCTTTACTAACCTGACACACCGCTTTCGCGAGCAAGCCCGCTCCCACAGAGTTTCTCGATCCGCTTCAAGATTTGCGCATGACGCAGACAAAAAAACGGCGATCCGAAGATCGCCGTTTTCATTTACTCCCCGAACTGCTTGCCCAGTCCCGGTGGCACGCCGTGGATGTTGGTGTCTTCCCACGGGCCGTTGGGGCTGATCGAGCGGCTCCAGCCGTTGTTCCAGCGGTAGTAGGTGCGCTGGCGGTAGAAGGTGTTGGTCTGGTCGTCGAGGACGTAGACGCCGAGTTTCTGATCCCAGTGGCTGTTGCCGCCCGGCGGTGGGGCGAAGCTGGCTGAGGTGCGCGGGACGGGTTTTGCCGGTTTCGCCGGGATGCTTTTGCCCGGTGTTGGCGAGGTCGACGGGGTCGGGCTTGGTTGCGACGGCGGGATCGGCGGCAGGTTGGTCGTCGGTTCCGGGCGTTGCACCGCACATGCACTCAAGCCCAGGGCCAGTGTGAGGACTGTGATTCGGGCGATGGTGTGCATGGCGGTGCTTTCCTTGTTTGCCCGATTATTTGTCCGGGCTGTCGATGGTCAGTGTTTGTAGCGCGGTGGTGCTGCTGGCCAGAGGGCCGCTGCGACCGACCCATTCCCCGGCAGTCGGTTGGCCGGCACGGGACACGCGCGCAACCAGTTGGACTTCAGGGAAGTTCGACAGTTTCAACTGCGGCATCATTGCGTCGGCATCGCCCAGTTCGACGGTCACCGGCAGATCCGCCACGGTCAGGCGCTTGGCGGCCAACGGTGCCGGTGGGCCGGAGGTGGCGCGGGCGAAGATGAACACGCTGTCGCCCGGTTGCACTTTGCCTTTGAGCTCGCTGGCCAGATCAACGCTGACTTTCAACAGCGCAGCTTTCGCCGGTGCGGGCGCCGCAGCGACCTTGCCGCCGCTGGCTTCCAGACGTTCGGCTGCGCGCTTGATTCCGCCTTCCAGCGCGGCACGGGAATTGTCGTCCGGCGGCAATTGCGCAAGCAGACGGTTCCAGTAATCGATGGCTTGCTGAAAGCGCTCGCCTTCGAACGCGGCGATGCCGAGCAGACCGAGGCTGGTGACTTCTTTCGGATCAGCCTTCAACGCTTCGTCAGTCAGTGCCTGAATTTTGTCCGACCACTTTTTGCCATCGGCAAAATACTGCGCCTGCGCCCACTGGCCGAGCAGTTCCGGCTGGCGACCGGCAAGATTGGCGGCGCGCTCGAACATCTTCGCTGCGTCCGCCGGACGATCCTGAGCCATGTAGGTACGGCCGAGGAAGTACACGCCCTCAGCAGAATCCGGTTGCGCGGCAACGGCGCGCTCCAGACGCTGGGTCATCTCTTCCATCGACTTCGGTGCTTCGGCGAATTCGCGGGTCAGTTCGACTTTTTCCACGGCACCGAAATGCATGTACAAGCCCAGCCCCAGCACCGGAACCAGCACGGCGGCCAGCAGCGGCAACGGTTTGCCCAATCGGGAAACCCGTGGCGCCGCAACCCCTTCGGTATCGGCCAGCAACTCACGCGCCGCTTCCGCGCGACCGCTGTCCATTTGCGCCGCGTCGAGCACGCCTTCGGCCTGTTGCGATTGCAACTCGGCAACGCGCTCCTCGTACAACGCGACGTTCAGGGCAGTACGATCCTCTTCACGCTGGGCGCGACGTTCACGCAGAACCGGGATCAGCAGGAAACTCAGGGCGACCAGAAGCAACAGCCCTGCAGCAAGCCAGAAATCAATCATTCTTGGTTTTTATCCAACAGTTGGTCGAGGCGCTGACGCTCTTCGGTGGACAGCGATTGCGGGGTGTCGGCGCGTTGACCGCGACGACGGCGGACGATCACCGCGATCACCACGAAACCACCGAGCAGCAAACCGGCCGGGCCGAACCACAGCAGCGCGGTCTTGGCGTTGAGTGCCGGTTTGTAGCGGACGAAATCACCGTAGCGATCGACCATGAAGTCGATGATCTGCTGGTTGTCCTTGCCCTCGCCGAGCATGCGGAAAATCTCTTTGCGCAGGTCAGCGGCAATCGGTGCGTTGGAGTCAGCGATGTCCTGGTTCTGGCACTTGGGGCAGCGCAGTTCCTTGGTCAGTTCGCGGAAGCGCTCGCGATCGCCTTCTTTGGCAAACTCGTAGGTGTCGATGGCGGCGTGGGCCACGCCAACCAGACTCAAACCCAATACCACGGCAGCTAGAAAACGCTTCATGGCTTGGCCTCATCGACCAGCGCCTGATATTTGGCCGCGAGTTTTTCGCGCCAGACTTGCTCGTCGATCACGCCGACGTATTTGTCGCGGATGATGCCTTTGGCGTCGATGAAGAAGGTTTCCGGCGCGCCGTACACACCCAGATTCAGGCCCAACGAGCCTTCATCGTCACGAATGTCCAGCACGTAAGGGTTGTGAAATTCGCTCAACCATTTCAAGGCATCGGCGTTGGTGTCTTTGTAGTTGACGCCATAGATCACCACGCCACGCTCGGCGAGTTTGTTCAGCACCGGATGCTCGACCCGGCAGGAAATGCACCAGGTGCCCCACACATTGACCAGAGCCGGTTTGCCGAGAATGTCAGCCTTGGTCAGGGTCTTGTCGCCCTGCACGCTCGGCAGGGAAAACTCCGGGAATGGCTTGTTGATCATCGCCGACGGCAGCTCCGACGGATCAAGGTACAGACCGCGATACAGAAACACCGCCACCAGCAGAAAAATCGCCAATGGCACCAGCATCAACCAACGTCTCATGCAGCCGCTCCCGTCATGCCCAGTGCTTCACGCACCTTGGATTTCACCTTGACCCGATAACGTCGATCGAGCGCCGCCAGCAACCCACCGAAACCGGTGAGCAAGCCGCCGAACCAGATCCAGCGCACGAACGGTTTGACGTGTACGCGCACGGCCCACGCGCCGTTATCCAGCGGCTCGCCGAGGGCGACATACAAGTCACGGGTGAAACCGGCGTCGATCCCGGCTTCGGTCATCACCGAGTTCTGCACGGTGTACAGACGTTTTTCCGGATGCAGCACGCTGATTTCCTTGCCATTGCGAATGACGCGAATGGTGCCTTTGTCAGACGTGAAGTTCGGTCCTTCGAAGTGCTTGGCGCCTTCGAAGACGAAGTGATAACCGGCCAGATCCATCGACTCGCCCGGCGCCAGACGCAAGTCGCGCTCGGCACTATTCTGACTCGACAACACCACGCCCAACGCGCAAACCGCGATGCCGAGGTGAGCGATCTGCATGCCCCAATAGCTGCGGGTCAGGGTCGGCAAGCCTTTGATCAGGCCTTTGTGACGGGTCTTGTCGAAGATGTCGCGCACGCCGGCGAGCAACACCCACGCGGCGAGCAGGAAGGTCGCGATGACCGCCCAGTTGAAATCGCCGTAAGCGATACCGGCAACCACGGCCAGCGCCACGCTACCCAGCAACACCGGGGTCAGCATGTTCACCAGCCATTTCACCGGGGTGTCTTTCCAGCGCACGACCATGCCGATTGCCATCACCACCATCAACAGCGCCATCAAAGGAATGAACAGCGCGTTGAAGTACGGCGGACCGACCGACAGCTTGGCGCCGCTGATCGCATCGAGAATCAGCGGATAGAGTGTGCCAAGCAGGATCATCGACGCGGCCACGACCAGCACCAGGTTGTTGCCCAGCAGCAGGGTTTCCCGCGACCACAGGTTGAAGCCAACCTGGCTCTTCACCACTGGTGCGCGCAACGCAAACAGCGTCAACGAACCACCGACCACGAACAACAGGAAGATCAGAATAAACACGCCACGTTCAGGATCGGAGGCGAAAGCGTGTACCGAAGTCAGCACGCCGGAACGCACGAGGAAGGTACCGAGCAGGCTCAGCGAGAACGCAGCAATCGCCAGCAACACCGTCCAACTCTTGAACACGCCACGTTTTTCCGTGACCGCCAACGAGTGGATCAGCGCGGTGCCGACCAGCCAAGGCATGAAGGAAGCGTTTTCCACCGGATCCCAGAACCACCAGCCGCCCCAGCCGAGTTCGTAATACGCCCACCACGAACCGAGGGTGATGCCGATGCCGAGGAAGGCCCAGGCGACGATCGTCCACGGACGCGACCAGCGCGCCCACGCCGCATCCAGTCGACCACCCATCAGCGCGGCGATGGCGAAAGCGAAGGCCACCGAAAAACCGACATAACCCATGTACAGCATCGGCGGGTGAACGATCAGGCCGATGTCTTGCAGCAATGGGTTGAGGTCAGCGCCGTTGCTCGGCATTTGCGGCAGGATGCGTTTGAACGGGTTGGACGTGAGGATCAGGAACAGCAGGAAACCGGTGCTGATCATGCCCATCACCGCCAGCACGCGGGCGAGCATGACTTGCGGCAACTGTCGGGAGAACACCGACACCGCGAACGTCCAGCCACCGAGAATCAGTGCCCACAGCAGCAACGAACCTTCGTGGGCACCCCACACGGCGCTGAATTTGTAATACCACGGCAACGCGGTATTCGAGTTGTTCGCCACGTAAGCGACGGAGAAGTCGTCGACCATGAATGCGTAGGTCAAGGCGCCGAAGGCGAACAGCAAAAACGCAAACTGCCCCCACGCGGCCGGCTGGGCCAGACTCATCCAGAAACGATCACCGCGCCAGGCGCCAATCAATGGCACCACGGCCTGCACCAGCGCAAAACACAGTGCCAGAATCATCGCCAGATGGCCCAACTCAGGAATAAAAATCGCCGACGTCATGGATCAACCCTCCTTCGCAGGTGTTGGGGCGGATTGACCGCTGTCTTTCAAGGCTTTGGTCACTTCCGGCGGCATGTACTTCTCGTCGTGCTTGGCCAGCACTTCATCGGCGACGACCACGCCATCAGCGTTGATCTTGCCCAGCGCCACGATGCCCTGCCCTTCGCGGAACAAGTCCGGGAGGATGCCGCGGTAGGTGATGGTCACGGATTTGTTGAAATCGGTGACGACGAATTTGACGTCCAGCGAGTCCGGTGAACGTTGCAGCGAGCCTTTCTCGACCATGCCGCCGGCACGGATGCGCGTGTCTTGCGGCGCTTCGCCGTTGGCGATCTGCGTCGGCGTATAGAACAGATTGATGTTCTGCTGCAGGGCGCTGAGGGCCAGGCCGACGGCAGCGCCGACCCCGACCAGAATGGCCAGAATGATGATCAGACGTTTCTTGCGCAGCGGATTCACTTGCCGTTCTCCCGGCGCAGACGACGCGCCTCTTGTTGCAGATACCGCTTGCGGGCCAGGATCGGCGCCGCCACGTTAAGCGCCAGTACCGCCAGACAGATGCCGTAGGCCGACCAGACATAAAGGCCATGATGGCCCATGGCGAGAAAATCGCCGAATGAAGCAAAACTCATCGAGCGGCCTCCAGACTGTTCTGTACTTCTTCTTTCACCCAACTGGCGCGGGCTTCGCGCTTGAGCACTTCAAGGCGCATGCGCAGCAACAGTCTGCGCGCACTGTCGCAAATGGCCGACGAGGCGCAGTCG
>NZ_JBIVJB010000098.1:0-15966 GCF_044750025.1 Pseudomonas sp. NPDC088885
AACACACGATGGGGTGCTGAACCATGTCCGCCTTCTTTGCCGAACGCGCGCTGCTGCCTAACGGATGGGCCAACAATGTACGTCTTGAGGTCAGCGCCGAGGGCCTGCTGACCCAAATCCAGGCCGATTCCACCGCAGATGGCGCCGAACGACTGAGCGGGCCGTTGCTGCCGGGGATGCCCAATCTGCACTCCCACGCCTTCCAGCGTGCGATGGCCGGACTGGCCGAAGTGGCCGGCAACCCGAACGACAGTTTCTGGACATGGCGCGATCTGATGTATCGCCTCGTCGGAAAAATCAGCCCGGATCAGCTCGGTGTGATCGCCCGCCAGCTGTACATCGAAATGCTCAAGGCCGGTTACACCTCTGTCGCCGAATTTCATTACGTGCACCACGACAGCAATGGTCAGCCGTACGCCGATCCGGCTGAACTGGCGTTGCGTATCAGTCAGGCGGCGAGTGAAAGCGGCATCGGGCTGACCTTGCTGCCGGTGCTCTACAGCCACTCCGGTTTTGGCGGCCAGACGCCGAATGATGGTCAGCGTCGGTTTATCAACAGCACCGAAAATTACCTGAATCTGCAGTCGCGTTTGCAGCCAATGTTGGCGCAGCAAAAGGCGCAGTCGCTGGGTCTGTGCTTCCACTCATTGCGCGCGGTGACGCCGCAGCAGATCAGCGAAGTGTTGGCGGCCAGCAACAAGCAATGCCCGATTCACATTCACATCGCCGAACAGCAGAAAGAAGTCGATGACTGCCTGAGCTGGAGCGGTCGGCGTCCGCTGCAATGGCTGTACGAGAATGCCGAAGTCGATCAGCGCTGGTGTCTGGTGCATGCCACTCACGCCAATCCGGAAGAGGTCACGCTGATGGCCAAGAGTCGCGCCATCGCCGGGCTGTGCCTGACCACTGAAGCCAACCTGGGCGACGGAATTTTCCCGGCGGTGGATTTCCTCACGCAGGGTGGGCGCATGGGCATCGGTTCCGACAGCCATGTCTCGCTGAGTGTGGTGGAAGAATTGCGTTGGCTGGAATACGGCCAGCGTCTGCGTGATCAGCGGCGGAATCGTTTGTATGGCGCGGATCAGCCGATGGTCGGGCGCACGCTGTATGACGCGGCGCTGGATGGCGGCGCGCAAGCGCTGGGGCAGCCGATTGGTGCGCTGGAGGTTGGCAAACGGGCGGACTGGATTGTGCTCGATGGCAACGATCCGTATCTGGCGACGGCGAACGGAGACGGGATTTTGAATCGCTGGTTGTTTGCCGGAGGGGATCGTCAGGTGCGTGACGTTTTGGTCAATGGCCAGTGGGTTGTGCGTGATGGCCGGCATGCCGGGGAAGAGGACAGCGCCCGCGCGTTCACCCAAGTCCTGCGCGACCTTTTGGGCTGACACAAAACAAAAAATGTGGGAGCGGGCTTGCTCGCGAAGAGGTCGTATCAGTCGACTGAAATGTTGACTGATACACCGCTTTCGCGAGCAAGCCCGCTCCCACATTTGATCTGTGGCGATGCTTAATTCGAGGTCTTGGCCATCTGCCGATCCGACGCTCGCCAGATCAATCGCGTGGTGTCATAGCCCTGCTGACGCGCCTTGCTCAGCAGTTCTTCACGCACCACACCGTTGACGGTCGGCGTGCGCGACAGCAGCCACATGTACTTGCGACTCGGGTCGCCGACGATGGCGGTCTTGTAGTCATCGCTGACGTACAGCACCCAGTATTCGCCTTTCGCCACACCCGGAATCAGACGCGAGAACCAGGTATCGAACTCGACCCATAATTTGTCGGTTTTTCCCGGCACTTGTGGATAAGCCGTGCCCTTCACTTCTTCCCACTGCCATTGCGGGGTCAGGCAGCGATTGAGCACCGCGACATTGCCGTCAGGCTTGAGGGTGTAATGCGCTTCGGATTGCGCGCAGTCGCGCTGGAAGTACATCGGCAAACGCGCCAGCTCATACCAGGTCCCTTGGTAACGCTTGAGATTGACGCTGTTGACGGTCTTCGGCGCCAACGGATCTACGCCGGAAGTGGCGCAGCCGGCCAGTACCAGGCCGGCAAAAAGGACAAGCAATAACCGCTTCATTTTTCTTCTCCGTGGGCGCGAGGCCCCGGTTTACTTCAGGCCTTGGCCGGAAAACATCAGCACTTTGTCACCGGCGTACTGCACGCTGATAAAGCTGTTTTTGTCGCCCCAGGTGCAACTGGACATGCCGAGCGCGCCCGAGCAATCGGTCGGTTTGCCCAACAAGGTCTCCACTTCGGTCTTGGCCATGCCGGCCGAGAGCTTCGAGTAGTTTTCCTGATTGATCTTGCCGCAGGCGGCCAACAGCACGCAGAACGACAAAAGGGCGATAGATCGCAGCGACATGGTGTAACTCCTGGAACGGAAGGGGGATGGCATGGGGCCAACCAGAAGCTTAGAAGAGAAAAGTGGTGTCTGGTTCCCTCCCGAGACGCCTATTTATTGCTCCGCTCGTCTGGCTTTTGCCGATAAATCAGACACTTTGTCGCGCTTTTGAGCATTTCGTCGCAATTCGCAAAAAAGGCCTAATCTTTGGCGCGCCCCGGTCGAAACAAGAGCAGCGCAAAGCCTCCCCGTGTGGCAAATTGCCGCCCTTTCTTGATCAGCCCCTTCGCGGTAGCTCATTCGATGACCAGAAACATGAAATTCAGCCACAAGATTTTGTTGGCTGCCGCCCTCGTGGTGGCCGTTGCGTTCGCCTGTTTCATTTTCTTCAACGACTATCGACAGCGCGAAGCGCTGAGCAGCAGCACCGAAGCGTCGATGCAGGAACTGGGCAGCCTGACCACCAGCAACATCCAGACCTGGCTGGAAAGCCGCATTCAATTGCTGCAATCGATGTCCCAGCAAGTGGTAGTCGACGGCAACGCCCCGGCCAGCCTCAAACGCATCATCGACCTGCCCGCCTACACCGGCAATTTTCAGCTCAGCTACTTCGGTGGTGCCGACGGCGTGATGTTCTCCGTGCCGGCCGGCAACCGCGCGCCGGATTACGACCCACGTGCACGCGGCTGGTATAAAGCGGCGAACAGCGCGCAGCAGACCATCGTCACCGAACCGTACATCGCCGCCTCCTCGGGCAAACTGGTGATCACCGTCGCCACCCCGGTGCAGCGTCAGGGCCAGATGCTCGGCGTCGCCGGTGCCGACATCGACCTGACCAGCGTCAGCGCGATCATCAACTCGCTGAACTTCGGCGGTCACGGTCACGCGTTCATCGTCAGTGCCGACGGCAAGATCCTGATTCACCCGGACAGCAAACTGGTACTCAAGACCCTCGCCGAGGCCTACCCGAACGGTGCGCCGAAAGTCACTCCAGGCCTGAAGGAAGTCGAGTTCGACGGCAAGACCCAGTTGATCTCCTTCACCCACGTCAACGGTGTGCCATCTGCCGACTGGTACGTGGCGCTGGTGCTCGATAAAGACACCGCGTTCGCCATGCTCAGCGAATTCCGCACCTCGGCACTGATCGCCATGGTCATCGCCGTGGTGATCATCATCGCCCTGCTCGGCATGCTCATCCGCGTGTTGATGCAGCCGCTGCTGACCATGGGTCGCGCCATGCATGACATCGCCGAAGGTGAAGGCGATCTGACCAAACGTCTGGTGATCCACGGCAACGATGAATTCGGCGCGCTGGGCACTTCGTTCAACCGTTTTGTTGAGCGCATCCACACCTCGATCCGCGAAGTGTCCTCGGCCACCGGCCAGGTCAACGAAGTCGCCCTGCGCGTAGTCGCGGCGTCGAACTCGTCGATGTACAACTCGGATCAGCAAGCCACCCGCACCAACAGCGTCGCGGCCGCGATCAATCAGCTCGGCGCCGCCGCGCAGGAAATCGCCCAGAACGCCGCGCTCGCCTCGCAGCATTCCAGCGATGCGCGCAGCCTCGCGGTGGACGGTCAGCAGGTGGTGGATAAAACCATTTCGGCCATGCAACAGCTGTCGGCGAAGATCAGCGACTCCTGCGGCAACATCGAAACGCTGAACGCCAACACGGTGAACATTGGCCAGATTCTCGAAGTGATCACCAGCATCTCGCAGCAAACCAACCTGCTCGCACTCAACGCTGCGATCGAAGCGGCGCGTGCCGGTGAAGCCGGTCGTGGTTTTGCCGTGGTTGCCGATGAAGTGCGTAACCTCGCGCACCGCACTCAGGACTCGGCGCAGCAAGTGCAGAAGATGATCGAAGAACTGCAGGTCGGCGCGCGTCAGGCTGTGAGCATCATGACCGAGAGCCAGCGCGAGAGCGAAAGCAGCGTCGGCATCGCCAACCAGGCCGGCGAGCGCTTGGGCAGCGTTACTCAGCGTATTGGTGAAATCGACGGGATGAACCAGTCGGTGGCGACCGCGACTGAAGAGCAGACCGCTGTGGTCGAGTCGATCAATGTCGATATCAACGAGATCAACACGCTGAATCAGGAAGGTGTGGAGAACCTGCAGGCGACGTTGCGGGCTTGCTCGGATCTGGAGCAGCAGGCGGCGCGTCTCAAGCAGTTGGTGGGTAGTTTCAGGATTTAAGGGCTACCACCGGCCTCTTCGCGAGCAAGCCCGCTCCCACAGGGATCTTCGGTGCTCACACAATGTGTGTTACACCACAAAACCCTGTGGGAGCGGGCTTGCTCGCGAAAGCGGCATCAGCTGCAACGAAGATTTAGAACCTGGAACCTGGTTCGGAAAGAAACACCAATTCCTCCACCGTAGACTCCCGCCCCAACACCGCATTGCGATGCGGAAACCGGCCAAACCGCGCGATCACTTTCTGATGCCGTTCGGCATAATCCAGGTTATCGGCAAACACCGCGCGCTGCGCTTCCGGCTGTTCAGCCACCAGTTCGATAAACCGGGAGACCGCCTCGTTTTGCACCGCGAGGTTTTCGCAGTGTTCGAACACCAGATAAATAAACACTCGCTGGATCGGTTTCAGCTGCCGATCAAAATCCGCGGCAATGCCTTGGGCGACGAGTTTCTGCGCGCGCAGATCACCGGAAAACGCTTTGGGGGTGTCGCGAAAGATCATTCGCGGCAATTGATCGAGCAGGAGCACCAGCGCCAGCCAACCTTCGGGACGTTGCGTCCACTCGGTCAATTCGCCGGCCAGGGCCTGATCGACATAGACCCCGAAACGCGTCTGCGCTTCGAGGTCTTGGCTGTCTCGCTTACCGAACCATAACTTGCCCTTGTCAGCCGATATCTCGTCCGGTGATTCGGCGTGTCCGAACCACCAATCGAGCAACGGCTGCCAAGGCGCGGTCATGGTTTATTCCTTGTGGTAAGCCGTAGCGCGTGCGACTTCTTCTTTCGAGCCGAGGAACACCGCTACGCGCTGGTGCAGGCCTTCAGGCTGGATGTCGAGGATGCGCTGGTGACCGTCGGTGGACGCGCCGCCCGCTTGTTCCACGAGGAACGACATCGGGTTGGCTTCGTACATCAGACGCAGTTTGCCTGGCTTGGATGGCTCACGGCTGTCGCGCGGGTACATGAACAGACCGCCACGGGTCAGGATGCGGTGTACGTCGGCAACCATCGCCGCGACCCAACGCATGTTGTAGTTCTTTTTCAGCGGACCTTCTTCACCGGCCAACAGTTCGCCAACGTAACGTTGTACCGGGGCTTCCCAGTGACGCTGGTTGGACATGTTGATGGCGAATTCCTGGGTCGATTCAGGAATGGTGATGTCTTCGTGAGTGAGCACGAAGCTGCCCATTTCGCGATCCAGGGTGAAGCCTTTGACGCCGTCGCCGAGGGTCAGTACCAGCATGGTTTGCGGGCCGTAGATCGCGTAACCGGCGGCAACTTGCTGAGTGCCTGGCTGCAGGAACGCTTTCTCGTTCAGCGGCTCGTTCTGGCTCAGGTATTCGTTCGGGCAACGCAGTACGGAGAAGATGGTGCCGACCGGGGCGTTGATGTCGATGTTCGACGAGCCGTCCAGTGGGTCGAATACCAGCAGGTACGCGCCTTTCGGGTATTTACCCGGGATCTGGTAGGCATTGTCCATTTCTTCGGACGCCATGCCGGCCAGGTGGCCGCCCCATTCGTTGGCTTCGAGCAGGATCTCGTTGGAGATCACGTCGAGTTTCTTCTGCACTTCGCCTTGGACGTTTTCAGTGCCCATGCTGCCCAGAACACCACCCAGGGCGCCTTTGGACACGGCGTGGCTGATTTCTTTGCAAGCACGCGCGACCACTTCGATCAGGAAACGCAGATCGGCAGGAGTGTTATTGCTGCGGGTCTGCTCAATCAAATAGCGACTCAGGGTAACGCGGGACATGGACGGCTCCGGTGGAATGGGGGGCTAAAAACCCGCGCAGTTTACAGGGAGTCTGAAACCGTAGCGAGCGAAGACGCCCGGTAACGTGCGTTGGGGTGTAATTGCCTGCATGAGACGTGATTGTCGGTGGAGAGTTCAGGTAGCGGATTTAGCGTAGTTGGAAATCGGACCGATGTGGCTGGTGGTTGATTGATCAGTTCGGAATATGTATTGGCTGACACGCCGCTTTCGCGAGCAGGCTCGCTCCCACAGGGAATCGGGGGTGACCGCTGAATTGGTGGCCACTGAAGAACCAATGTGGGAGCGAGCCTGCTCGCGAATGGCGCGCAGCGCCAGCCATTCTCAGTTGCTGGTTGGAGGCTTGCGCAACAAACTAAACGCCATCGCCCCCAAAAACACCACACTCAGCAACAACACCGCCCACAACCCGATCTTCTTCCAATTGGTCTCAGCCACCGCCGCCGTCGTGGCCGTCGAAGTCTGCGTCGCCACCACTTCCCCCTGCACCGCAGCCTTACCCAGCCCCGCCAACTTCTCCGGTTTGAAATCCGGAATCAGCGTCGCCAACGGCAGATTCGCCGTTTTCACCGTCGCATTGCCCACCGCCAGACTGTACGGCCCCTCGCCGCGCGCAAGGAAAATCACCTGGGTCGCGCGCACCGCATATTTCAAACTCGGCGCCTGCTCACCCAGACCACCGCCGCGCTCATCCACCATCAACTTCAACTGCTGCACGGTTTGCCCGTAGAGCTGCAATTCATTCTGCACCACATCCTGGCCATTCTGCGTCAGGCGATACAGCAAACCGTTGCTCAGTTCCTGCCACGGCAAGCTGCTTTCGCGGCGCCCGGCCAGTGTCACCGGCGCCAGACTGTTCGGTTGTTTCAGCTCGACCTGCACGCGCTCGACGTTCAGCCCCATGGGCAACTGCCAGCTGTACTCGCCAGCCTTGGTGCTGCTGCCGGACAACGCTTGCGACCAGACCAACGGCAGCGGCACGTTGCGCGGATCGCTGCTTTTCAACTGTGCCGAGGTGATGGTCGGCGCCGAACTCGGCGAATCCCACAACAGGCGCAAATAGCGCGCGGATTGCCCCGGCAACGTCACTTCGTGCTGCTCGATGCGCTCATCGGAAAACGTCAGGCGCGCGACCTGGCCCTCGCCCCACGGCTGCCAGTGCTGCAAGTCATCACTGGCTTCGATGCTGAAACGCTGAAAGCCATCGCGCTCGCTGGTCCAGTCGAGGATCAACTGCTGCAACGGCGCCTTGATCGCGCTGGCATCGAGCAGCCAACCGCGCAGCACTTCCTCGCCCGCCTCCAGCTGACTCGACGGCTGCACTTCGACCAGCGTGCCGTTGGTGGTCGACTGCACGCGCACGTTCGGCACGTGTTCATTCGAATCGGCGGCGTTGTACAGCGGGAACCACTTCACCTCGTGCAACTGACCGTCATCGCGGGTCTGTGCCGATTCGCGCGCCAAGGCGTACGCCTGCGCTTCGCCGGCGGCGTTGAACACGCGCAGGTCACTGAGATCGGTCTGGCGCGCCTGCAATTGCACATTCAGCGGCAGTTCGAGGCGATACCACGGCCCGTCGCCGCTGACCGACAGCGGCACTTGCGTGGCGAAGTCCGCCGGTTTTTCCTGGGCGCCGGCAGCCATCACCACACCCAACGCCAACCAACCCAGATTCAGCATGCGACTCAAGATGAAACTCCTTCGGTGTCCGGGGCCGGTTTGTCCGCCGCCGGGTCAGCGTCGACGCGTTTGGGCGGCAGCGGCGCGAAATAGCCGACCACCAGCAGCAACACGCCCACGCCGATAAACGAGACGATCCGGGCGAGGCCGCCACGGTTGCTCAATTCGACAAAAATCAGTTTGGCCACGACCAGCGCAATCAGCGCCGCGCCGATCAGCCACACTTCGCGACGATGACGCAGATGCCCGCCGATCATCAGCCCCAGCGCCATCAGCGTCCAGACGATGGACAAGCCCGCCTGCACCAGCATCGAAGCGAGCAGCGTATCCAGCTCGAACGGAATTCCCGCCCAATGGTGCGCGGCGCGGGTGACCAACGCCGTGCAGAAGGCGAACAGCGAAACCCCGGCGATCAATTGCGTCGCGTATTCGGCGTAGTCCTGACGAATCGACACCTGCGAAACCGCACTGCGCGACCACACATAAACGCCGAACAGCGCGAACAGCAAACCCAACTCCAACGGGTTGAGCAGCGGCACGTACGGCAACGGTTCGGCATTGCCATCGCTGACGCCATTCGCCAGCCAGAACCACGCGAGCATCAGCACCGCCAACGGCGCAGCGGCGTACAAGCGGTACTCGCGGGCAAACGCTGCGACCGGCCACGGCCAGGCGCGCGGTGCCGCCGCCATCAGCAGATACAGGCTCGGCAGAATCGCCCAGCCCAACCAGCGCCAGGCGTTGTATTGCTCGGACAACAACAGCAGGCCGAAGCGCAATTCCAGCGCCAGTGCGCCGATCAATAGCCAGCAGCCGAGCACATGCGCGGTGCTCAAAGCGCGCGCCGGCAACATCGGCGCCAAGCGGCGCAGACTGAAGAAATGCACGGCGAACACTGCCGACCACGCCAGCCAACCGAAATCGGCCGCCGGGTGATAACGCGAATGCCAGGCAGCGAGCAACACCAGCCCCGCCGCCGGAATCAGCAAGGTGCAAAGCAAACCCAGCGCCGGCCATTTCAGGCGCAGCGACAACACCGTCCACAACGCCACGCTCACCGCTGCAACCAACAGCAGCAACGTGCCTTGCAGATTCGGCGTAGCAAAACGCAGCACTTCACTGACCCACGCCAGCACCCACCAACCCGCGCCCCACACCAGCAAAACTTCGGACAAACGCTGCACACTCAACGCATCGAACGCCGAAGCGTGATTGCCCAGTTGCAGGCGCCACGCACCGATCATCGCGGCCAGCCCCAGCACCAGCGGCGTCCAGAATCCGCCGTGGGCCAGCGGTTTCAGTCCTTCGCTGGACAGCGGCCCGAGCAGTTCCGGGCCTGCGAACAGAAACGCCGCGCCACCAATCAACTGCAATAAAAGACCGAAGACAAAACTCACGCGCTGCTTGAGGTACAGGCTCAGCCAGATGATCAACAAACCACTCGCGGCCCACACCGCGCTCGCGGTTTGCCACGGCAGCACGAACAGCACCGCCAGATTGATCAGCACCAGACCGGCCAACAACACCACCGACAAACCACGCAGCAGGCGCACATCGCTACGCACCATTTCATCGCGAGCCGCCAACAGCATGCCGGCGATCAACGCCAGACCAATCAGCGAAGCACTGAGCAAACCGCTCCAACCGGCGCTGAACACCGCCGCTGAATCCTCGCCCGCGCCTTGCAGACGCAAGAGGAACAACGCGCCGCCGAGCAATTGCACGGCAAACGCGGTGAACAGGAACGTGCGCGACTGAATCCGCAGGCCGACGAACAACGTCACCAACCCGGCCAGCGCCCAACTGATCGCCGTGCCCTGCGTGAAGAAAAACAGCGGCGCCAGCAGGTAGAGGAAGGTCAGGCCCAGACAGGCCAACACTGGCAGGCCTTGGCGCTCCCATGGCGAAGCCTGCTCCGCCGAGGCCTTGCGCAGTTGATAAAAGCTGAACAGCAAAGCGCTGCCGAGCATCAACGCGCCGAGCGGAGCACCGTCGAGCAGGCTGCTTTCGCCAACCCGCAACTGACTGAGAAACGCCAGCGCCGAGCCCAGTTGCAGCAGCAACGCGAACGCCCGCGCGAACGGTCGATGCTGACGCAAACCGAGCCAGAAAATCCCCGCACCTTCCACGGCCCACGCCGCCGAGGTCCAGCGCGCATCCAGCCCCAGCGGAATCGCCAGACTGGCGAAAATCACCCCGAGTGCCAGACAGGTTTCGCCCAGCAACGCCGCGCGGCCACCCATCAACACCTTGGCCAGCGCCATGTAAATCATGCCGAGCGCCAGCGCGCTGAACGCGGCGGCGAACTCCAGATGCTGCACCAACGCAAACTGCAAACCGAAACCAATGATCGGCGGGCCGAACAGCATCGTCCCGTCGACGTAATCGCCCTTGCGCGCCGACCAGTGCAGCAAGGCATCACGGTCGCCGTCCGCAGGGGCATCGGGCATATCAAGCAATTTGCGTCGGGCAAACAACAGGCCGATGCCGAGGTACATCAGGAAGAACAGAATCAGAAACGGCTCGGTGCTCCACAACAGCTCCGGCGCATACGAACGCAAGCCCCAGGCGAAACCGATGCCGAAGGTGCCGACGAAGCCGATCAGGTTGAGCAGCCGCCAGGCCTTGAACCAGGCGATGGCGAGAATACCGGCGTTGAGCAACGCGAAATAACTGAACAGCGCGACATGGTTACCGGCGCCGGTCGAGGTCAGGATCGGCGCGGCGAAACCGCCCAATGCGGCTACGGCAGCCAGGCCCAGCGCATCCTGGGTGATCGCCAGAATCGCCGAGAACACCGTGACCGCGACCAGCAATCCAAGCGCGGCAGAAGGATCGAGCAGCGGATGCAGACGCATCGCCGCAAATACCGTCAGGTACAACACCGCGATCCCGGTGCCTTGCAGCATCAATGCGTAATTACTGTTGCGATTGCGTAGCCACCAGCCCAGCGCGAGCAAGCCCAGCGCGGCGGCTGCGACACCGGCGTAACGCAACTCGATCGGCACGACCATGCCTTCGGTGGCGTAACGCAGCAGGAACGCCAAGCCGAAAAACAGCAACACCACGCCCACGCGCAGCACGGTGTTGCCGCCGAACAGCCAATTGCGCGCAGCACTGATGCCGCGCTCGATAAGGTTCGGGCCACGGGGTTCGGCGGGTTTTTGTGGTTCAGGAGTAACGGCGTCGAGATTCCAGACATCGGCAGGCAGCGGTTGGCTGGTTTCGCTGGCGACGGCGGAAATCGGTTCGAGTTCGGGGGGCAGTTCCCAGACCAATTCAGGGGCTGGGGCTTCTTCGACGGTTTTGATGGGGTCTGCGACTGGCTCGGCAACCGGTGCTGCACTCGGTGATGGTGCGGCACGAACCGGCGCGCCTTCCAGCAGGAACAGCCGCTGCTCAACGCCCTGTAACGCGACTTTAGCCTGTTCAAGTTGCTGCTGTTGCTCAGCCGCTTGCGAGCCAAGCCGAGCAATGCGCAGCGTCTGCCCGATCACCAGCCCCAGCAACGCGCCCAACAGCGCATCACTGAACGACTCGTCGAGCAGCCAGCCGAGCACCAGCCCGATCAACATGAACATCCATTGCATGGTCGATATCCCTAAGCAGCCCCAAGACGGGGCGAGTCCGGCGATTGCTTCAGTCTAGGCACAAACCCTGTGGGAGCGAGCCTGCTCGCGAAAGCGGTTTGTCAGGCAACATTTCTGTTTAACCTGACTACCGCTTCGCGAGCAGGCTCGCTCCCACATTGGATCGGTGGTGACTAGAGCAGCCGGTAACCGGCGCTCAGTATATCGATGCGGCCCAACAAACGTTGGGACTTGCGTAGATTTGTTGCGGAAAATTACTCCAGTGCTTTCCAGATCTCCGTGGCGTACTCACGAATCGTCCGGTCTGACGAGAACCAGCCCATCCGCGCCGTGTTGAGCACCGCCGAACGCCACCAGTTGTTGCTGTCGTGCCAATGCGCTTCGACGCGTTTCTGCGCTTCCCAGTACGAGTCGAAATCGGCGCAGACCAGGAAGCGGTCGTAATCCACCAGCGAGTCGATCAACCCGGTGTAGCGCGAAGTATCGTCCGGCGAGAACACCCCACTGCGGATCGCTTGCAACACATCGTTCAAACGATGCGACGCGGCGATGTCCGGCAAGGCGCTGAACTCGTGGTTCTGTTTACGCGCCTCCACCTGCTGGGCGCTGAGACCGAAGATGAACATGTGCTCGGCACCAATGCGCTCGCACATTTCCACGTTGGCGCCGTCCAGCGTGCCGATGGTCAGCGCGCCGTTGAGGCCGAACTTCATGTTGCTGGTGCCCGACGCCTCGAAACCGGCAGTGGAAATCTGCTCGGACAAGTCCGCGGCCGGAATGATGCTCTCCGCCAGGCTGACGTTGTAGTTGGGCAGGAACACCACTTTCAGCAGGCCACGCACCGTCGGATCGTTATTCACCACCCGGGCGATGTCGTTGGTCAGTTTGATGATCAGTTTGGCCTGGTGATAACTCGCCGCCGCTTTACCGGCGAAGATTTTCACCCGTGGCACCCAGTCGACTTCCGGCTCGGCGCGAATCGCCTGATACAACGCCACGGTGTGCAGCAGGTTGAGCAACTGGCGTTTGTATTCGTGGATCCGTTTGACCTGCACGTCGAACATCGCCGCCGGATTGACGGCAATGCCCAAGCGTTCATGAATCAGATAAGCCAGCGCTTTTTTGCTGTGCAGGCGCTGTTCGGCGAAAGCTTTGCGGAACGCAGGCTTCTCGGCGAACGGTTCAAGATCGAGCAAGCGCTCTTCCGCGTTATCCAGCAGATCCGGGCCCAATGCGTCGACCAGCATCGAGGTCAGTTCCGAGTTGGCCTGATACAGCCAGCGGCGGAAAGTAATGCCGTTGGTTTTGTTGTTGATCCGCTCCGGGTAGAGCTTGTGCAGTTCGGCGAACACGGTTTTACGCATCAGCTGCGTGTGCAATCCGGATACACCGTTGACGCTGTGCGAACCGAGGAACGCGAGGTTGCCCATGCGCACGCGGCGACCGTTGTCTTCTTCGATCAGCGACACCGCGCGCAGCACGTCGAAATCGTGTATGCCCTTGGCGCGCAGCGAATCGATGTGCTGCGCGTTGATCAGGTAAATGATCTGCATGTGTCGCGGCAGCATGCGCTCCATCAACCCCACCGGCCAGGTTTCCAGGGCTTCCGGCAGCAACGTGTGGTTGGTGTACGACAGCGTGTCGACGGTGACTTGCCACGCCGCATCCCACGCCACGTCGTAGACGTCGACCAATTGGCGCATCAGTTCGGCGACCGCAATCGAAGGGTGGGTGTCGTTGAGCTGGATCGCCGCGTGATCACCGAGGGTCAGCACTGAGGTGTGCATGTTGCGATGACGGCGCAGCAGATCCTGCAGCGAAGCGGCGACGAAGAAATATTCCTGACGCAGGCGCAGCTCTTGCCCTGCTTCAGTGCTGTCCGCCGGGTAGAGCACGCGGGAGATACTTTCCGCGCGGGCGACTTCGGCGACCGCGCCCAAATGGTCACCGGCGTTGAAGCGCTCAAGGTGCAAATCTTCCATGGCGCGCGCACGCCACAGACGCAAGGTGTTGACGCTCGCCCCGCGCCAGCCGACCACCGGCGTGTCATAGGCAATGGCGCGCACGGTTTCCGCCGGCGACCAGACTTGTTTGGATTTGCCGGAAACGTCGGTGACCGTTTCGACGCTGCCACCGAAGCCGATGGAGTACACAACCTCTGGCCGTTCAAACTCCCACGGGTTACCGAAATCCAGCCAGTGCTCGGTCTGTTCCTGCTGCCAGCCGTCGACGATGGCCTGGCGGAACAAGCCGTGTTCATAGCGAATGCCGTAGCCGTGGCCGGCGATGCCGAGGGTCGACATACTTTCCATGAAGCACGCTGCCAGACGACCGAGGCCGCCGTTGCCGAGCGCCGCGTCAGGCTCGAGCAAGCGGATGCGTTCCAGATCCACGCCGAGTTCGGTCAGCGCTTCACGGGCGACGTCGAGCAAGCCGAGGTTGCTGAGGCTGTCGTAGAGCAAACGGCCGATAAGGAATTCCAGCGAGAGGTAATACACCCGCTTCTGGCCTTTGCGATAAATCTGCCGGGTGTGGTCCATCCAGTGTTCGACCATGTGATCGCGCGCAGCCAAAGCGATGGCTTCGAACCAGTCATGGTCGAAGGCGTGATCGGGGTCTTTGCCCACGGCATAGGTGAGCTTGGTCAGGACGGCATCGCGGAATGCGGCCACCTCTGCTTCGCGAACTAGTGGTTCTTGAGTCATCGATAGGACCTCGAGCGAGCTGGGAATTGTCTGAGCCTAGACGGTCTGACCGACGGTCGAAGCTCTGGTTCGGCAGTATTTCCTGAGACTGTGAGCTGGCCCGGCATTACCCTGGCGGATGGGCTAATGAATGCAGGGGCCGTGCCGAATTCTCCGGCAAAGTGCCTGCATGCAGAAAAAATCTGGCGAAAGGTTGTTCAAAAATCCACCAGTCCCGGTATGATCGCGCGCCCTGATGCACACACGCCTGGTAACTCCCGATGATGAAGCCCAACCTGATTGCCGCCGCCGAGATCGATCGTCTCGATACGTGGGCAAAATACTCAGCCCCGATGTGCGGTTCCTGCATATCCAGCTGCTGCACGCTGCCGGTTGAGGTGAAGATCAAGGATCTGGTGCGCATCGGCGTGGTCGACGAGTTCGAACTGGGCGACCCGCCGAAGAACATCGCCAAGCGTTTGCAAAAGGAAGGCCTGGTCGAGCGTTTCAATCAGAAGTCCGGGATCTTCACCCTGCAGCGCATGAGCAACAACGATTGCTACTACCTGGATCGTAAGAGCCGCCTGTGCACCATTTATGACAAGCGCCCGGACACCTGCCGCAATCACCCGAAGATCGGGCCACGGCCGGGGTATTGCGCGTACAAGCCGAAGGAAGTGGTGCGCGAGCAGAATTTTCGCGCGATCGAGAAGTTTTGATCTGACCTGAGAATTTCGGCGGCTGATCGGCCGCCTTCGCGAGCAAGCTTTGCTCCTACAAGGGATCGCTGATGCTTGTAGGAGCAAAGCTTGCTCGCGAAGGGGCCAGTACAAACACCACTAAAATCCCGGACAAACAAAAACGCCCCCGGTCTCGCGACCGGGGGCGTTTTCATTCAGCCTGAACTAATGACTCAGTTTTTGGCTTTCTTGGCAGCGCGGGTACGCTCGCTTTCGTCCAGGATCTTCTTGCGAAGACGGATGGACTTAGGAGTTACTTCGCACAGCTCGTCTTCCTGGATGTATTCCAGAGCCTGTTCCAGAGTGAAGCGAACAGGTGGAACCAGAGCGATGGTTTCGTCTTTACCCGAAGCACGCATGTTGTCGAGCTTCTTGCCCTTGGTAGGGTTAACGCCCAGGTCGTTGTCACGGCTGTTCTGACCAACGATTTGACCGTTGTAGATCTCTTGACCGTGTTCTACGAACAGCTTGCCACGAGCCTGCAGGGTTTCCAGCGAGTAGGTCAGTGCCTTACCGGTTTCAACCGAAACCAGAACGCCGTTCTGACGGCCGGACATGTGGCCCGACTTGACGGTGTCGTAACGATCGAAGATCGAGGTCAGGATGCCAGCACCGTTGGTCAGGGTCAGGAACTGGTTACGGAAACCGATCAGACCGCGAGCAGGGATGTTGTATTCCAGACGAACACGGCCCTTACCATCCGGAACCATGTTGGTCAGGTCGCCTTTACGCAGACCCATCTCTTCCATGACCTTGCCCTGCGAATCTTCAGGGATGTCGATGGTTACGTTTTCGAACGGTTCTTGTTTAACGCCATTCACTTCACGAATGATTACTTCCGGACGGCCCAGGGCCAGCTCGAAGCCTTCGCGACGCATGGTTTCGATCAGTACCGAGAGGTGCAGCTCACCACGGCCGGAAACCTTGAACTTGTCAGCCGAGTCGCCTTCTTCAACGCGCAGTG
>NZ_JBIVJB010000098.1:15976-16686 GCF_044750025.1 Pseudomonas sp. NPDC088885
AGTGCAACGATGTACAGCAGCTCTTTGTCCAGACGATCCTTGATGTTACGGGAGGTCACGAACTTGCCTTCTTTACCGCAGAATGGCGAGTCGTTTACCTGGAAGGTCATGGAAACGGTTGGCTCGTCAACGGTCAGAGGCTTCATCGCCTCAACGGTCAGCGGGTCGCACAGGGTGTCGGAGATGAACAGCGATTCCATACCGCTGATGCAAACGATGTCGCCTGCTGCAGCTTCTTCAACGTCAATACGGTGCAGACCGTGGTGACCCATCAGCTTCAGGATACGACCGTTGCGACGCTTGCCGTCGGCACCGATAGCCACAACCGGGGTGTTCGGCTTGACGCGACCACGAGCGATACGGCCAACGCCGATAACACCCAGGAAGCTGTTGTAGTCCAGTGCGGAGATCTGCATCTGGAACGCGCCTTCACGGTCGACTTTAGGGGCCGGAACGTGATCGACAACCGCTTGGTACAGCGGGGTCATGTCTTCAGCCATGTCGGTGTGATCCAGACCGGCAATGCCGTTCAGGGCCGAGGCGTAAACAACCTGGAAGTCGAGTTGTTCTTCGGAAGCACCGAGGTTGTCGAACAGGTCGAAGATCTGATCCAGAACCCAGTCCGGACGCGCGCCTGGACGGTCAACCTTGTTGATGACCACGATTGGACGCAGGCCGGCTTCGAAAGCCTTCTTGGTCACGAAACGGGT
>NZ_JBIVJB010000099.1:0-16667 GCF_044750025.1 Pseudomonas sp. NPDC088885
ATTCAACGGTGCCACCGGCATCGACCTGAACCGTGCCGGCACGCCGCTGCTGGAAATCGTTTCCGAGCCGGACATGCGCAGCGCCAAGGAAGCCGTGGCTTACGTCAAGGCGATCCACGCGCTGGTGCGTTATCTGGGCATTTGCGACGGCAACATGGCCGAAGGTTCGCTGCGTTGCGACTGCAACGTGTCGATCCGTCCGAAAGGTCAGGTTGAGTTCGGCACGCGTTGTGAGATCAAAAACGTCAACTCGTTCCGCTTCATCGAGAAGGCGATCAACTCCGAGATCCAGCGTCAGATCGAGCTGATCGAAGACGGCGGCAAAGTGATCCAGCAGACCCGTCTGTACGATCCGAACAAGGACGA
Source organism: Pseudomonas sp. NPDC088885 (assembly GCF_044750025.1). Taxonomy (NCBI): domain Bacteria; kingdom Pseudomonadati; phylum Pseudomonadota; class Gammaproteobacteria; order Pseudomonadales; family Pseudomonadaceae; genus Pseudomonas; species Pseudomonas sp. NPDC088885. The sequence goes on from NZ_JBIVJB010000099.1 coordinate 367, forward strand.
GACCCGTCCGATGCGTTCGAAAGAGGAAGCCAACGACTACCGTTACTTCCCCGACCCGGACCTGCTGCCGGTGGTCATCGAAGAGTCGTTCCTCGGCGAGGTGCGCGCCACCCTGCCGGAACTGCCTCCGCAGAAACGCGAGCGTTTCCAGGAGCAATTCGGTCTGTCGGTCTACGACGCCAGCGTGCTGGCCACCAGCCGCGAGCAAGCCGATTACTTCGAGAAAGTCGCGAGCATCGGCGGCGACGCCAAACTGGCGGCGAACTGGGTGATGGTCGAGTTGGGCAGCCTGCTCAACAAGCAAGGCCTGGACATCGACGAGTCGCCGGTTTCCGCTGAACTGTTGGGCGGCATGCTGCTGCGCATCAAGGACAACACCATCTCCGGCAAGATCGCCAAGGTGGTGTTCGAAGCGATGGCCAACGGTGAAGGCAGCGCAGACGAGATCATCGAAAAACGCGGCCTGAAACAAGTGACCGACAGCGGCGCGATCTCGGCGGTGCTCGACGAAATGCTTGCGGCCAACGCCGAGCAAGTTGAACAGTATCGTGCGGCGGATGAAACCAAACGCGGCAAGATGTTCGGCTTCTTTGTCGGCCAGGCGATGAAAGCGTCGAAAGGCAAAGCCAACCCGCAGCAAGTGAACGAACTGCTGAAAAGCAAGCTCGAAGGCTGATTCTGGCCCCGCGCTCGGGGATCGTTCCCACGCTCTGCGTGGGAATGCCGCCCCGGACGCTCCGCGTCCATTGCGGTGTGACGCAGAGCGTCACGGGATGCATTCCCACGCTGGAGCGTGGGAACGATCACTTTGGAGTATCTGAATGAAACGTCTGCTCGGCGCCTGCGCCCTGCTCTCTTTGCTGGCCGGTTGCGCCAGTACCGACACCATCGACCCGCACGGTTACGACCAGACCGGCGTCGCTTCTTATTACGGTGCCAAGCACCACGGTAAACGCACCGCCAGTGGCGAAGCGTTCAACCAGAATTCCCTGACCGCCGCCCACCGCCAGCTACCCTTTGGCACGCGGGTGAAGGTCACCAACCTGAAAAACGATGAGTCCGTTGTGGTGCGCATCAACGATCGTGGCCCGCATACGCGCGGACGCCTGATTGATGTTTCACGCGAAGCCGCCAAACAACTCGGTATGCTCAGCAGCGGTACCGCGCGGGTTCGCGTGCAGGCCCTCGACTGATGGAGCGCTGACCATTTTCGGACTGACCGATTTACCGCTGATCAGCGTGATCGAATTGCTCGCCGGCCTGTGCCTGCTGATCTTCGGCGCCGAACTGATGGTGCGCGCGGCGGTGCGGCTGGCCGAGCGTCTGCATGTGCGTCCATTGATCATCGGCCTGACCATTGTTGCCCTCGGCAGCAGTGCGCCGCAGATGGCCGTCAGCGTGCAAGCCGCGCTGGGGCACAACCCCGACATCGCCGTCAGCAGCGTGGTCGGCAGCAGCATCTTCAACATCCTTGTAACTCTCGGCCTGTCGGCGCTGATCATTCCGCTGCGCGTGTCGCGGCAACTGGTGCGTCTCGACATTCCACTGATGATCGGCGCCAGTCTGCTGGTGTTCGTGTTGGCGTGGAATGAAGAGATCAGCCGCTTCGACGGCGCTCTGTTACTCGGTGCTTTAGCGTTGTATCTCGGCTTGCTGTTGCGCCAGTCACGGCACTCGGCGCGACCGCATTCCGCGCAACCCGACGCGGCAAAAACCTCATGGCTTGCCAGCGTTTTGATGATCATCGTCGGGCTGGCGATGCTGGTATTCGCCGGGCATCTGCTGCTCGGCGCCGCTGTGGTGGTAGCGACGGATCTGGGCTTCTCGGAACGGGTGATCGGTTTGACCGTGGTCGCTGTCGGCACCTCGCTGCCGGAACTGGCGACCTCGCTGATCGCCGCCCTGCGCGGCCAACGCGACATCGCCGTGGGCAACGTGATCGGCGCCAATCTGTTCAACCTGCTCGGCGTGTTGGGCCTCACTGCTTTGATCGCGCCGACACCATTGTCGGTATCGCCGAACGCACTGGATTTCGATCTGCCGGTGATGCTCGGCGTCGCCGCGCTGTGCCTGCCGGTGTTCTATTCCGGCTACCGCGTGACCCGCGCCGAAGGTTTGTTGCTGCTCGGTTTGTATCTGGTCTACGGGCTGCACGTGGTGTCATTCACCACCGGCATGCCGCTGGCCGGCAAACTGGAGCGGCTGATGCTGTTTTACGTTCTGCCGCCGCTGCTGGGGTATTTGTTGTTTACGTCCATCCGCGCCTGGCGCCGCCAACACCACAAGAGTGATATGCCATGACCGAATCGAAGAAGTCCGGGGTAGAAGTTCGCCGCCAGGTAATGGGCGATGCGTTTGTTGATCGCGCGCTGGGCAACGCCACCGAGTTCACCCAGCCGTTGCAGGATTTCGTTAATGAACATGCCTGGGGCGGCGTGTGGAATCGCGAAGGTTTGCCGCTGAAGACGCGCAGCTTGATTACCCTGGCCGCGCTGACTGTACTGAAGTGCCCGCAGGAGTTGAAGGGGCATGTACGTGGGGCGTTGAATAACGGCTGCACGGTGGACGAGATTCGTGAAGCGCTGCTGCATTGCGCGGTGTATGCCGGCGTGCCGGCGGCGATTGATGCGTTTCGCGCGGCGCAGGAAGTGATCGATACCTATCAGAAACCTGAGTGATTGAACCGACGCCTTCGCGAGCAAGCCCGCTCCCACATTTGGAATGCATTCCCCTGTGGGAGCGGGCTTGCTCGCGAAAAGGCCCTCAGCAACAACACAAACTCAAAATCAGATCCACCCACCCCACTGCAAAACAAAGATCCCGACATTGGTGGTAATCGCTGCCATCAACGTGGTCAGCACAATAATCGCCGCCGCCAACTCATGATTGCCCTGCGCCGCCCGCGCCATGACAAAACTCGCCGCCGCCGTCGGGCTGCCGAAGTACAGAAATAGAATCCCCAACTCCGCCCCACGAAAGCCGCACAACCACGCCCCGAGCGTCGCCAGCACCGGCAAACCGATCATCTTCACCAGACTCGAACTCAGCGCCATGTTGCCGCTCTTGCGCAACGCCGCCAGCGATAGCGTGCCGCCGATGCAGATCAGCGCCAGCGGCAACGTGGTCTGCGCCAGATACTGCCCGGAAGTCTCCAGCCACCCCGGCAAACCGATCTTGAAATAGGCAAACGGCGCCGCCGCAATCACGCTGATGATCAGCGGATTGCTGAACACGCTTTTGCAGATGCTCCACGGATCGGACTTGATCACCGGGCTGTACACCGCCAGCACAATCGTAGATAGCGTGTTGTAAAACAGGATCACCAACGCCGCGAGAATCGCCCCGAGGGAAATCCCGTAATCGCCGTACATGCTCGCCGCCAGCGCCAGACCGATCACGCCGTTATTACCGCGAAACGCGCCTTGGGTGTAGATGCCGCGATCTTCACGCGGGCACTTGAAAATCGCCCAGCCCCAGGCGATGGCAAAACAGACGAGTGTGGCGACGGAGAAGTAGATCAGCAGCGCCGGTTGCAACGCGGCGTGCAGGTCGGCGTGCAGAATGCCGAGGAACAACAACGCCGGCATGGTCACGTTGAACACCAGCGCCGAGGCGGTGTGGATGAAGTTGTCGTTGATCCAGTCGATGCGCTTGAGCAGCACACCGAGAAACAGCATGGCAAACACCGGCGCGGTGATGTTCAGGGTTTCGAGGAAAATTGCCAACATGCCGAGGGAGCCTTGGGTGAGCGTCGTAAGGTGGCAATGATAAAGCAAAAGCCCCTCACCCTAGCCCTCTCCCGGAGGGAGAGGGGACTGACCGGGGGATATTCAAAAAATCCGCCGACCTGAAATGACTTCGTTGAATCCATAATCAACTCGGTATTTCAGGTCGATGTATTGCGCAAGACCACTCGGTCGGCCCCCTCTCCCTCCGGGAGAGGGCTGGGGTGAGGGTAGCTTTTGCCCTACCCCGAAACCATCAGGTAATCGGCGCCGGGTTAAACAACGTAATGTCGTTATGCAGCTTGTGCTTCTCCGCCCACGTCTGCTGCTTGCCGCTCGCAACATCCAGATAGTAGTGAAACAACTCCCAACCCAATTCCTCAATCGTCGCGCGCCCGGTGGCAATCCGCCCGGCGTCGATATCAATCAGATCCGGCCAGCGCTGCGCCAGCTCCGTGCGCGTCGACACCTTCACCACAGGCGCCATCGCCAAACCGTACGGCGTACCCCGCCCGGTGGTGAACACATGCAAATTCATCCCCGCTGCCAACTGCAGCGTCCCGCAGACAAAATCACTCGCCGGCGTCGCGCAGAAAATCAGCCCCTTCTGCTTGAAACGTTCGCCCGGGCCAAGCACGCCATTGATCGCGCTGCTGCCGGATTTGACGATCGACCCCAGCGACTTCTCGACGATGTTCGACAACCCGCCCTTCTTGTTGCCTGGCGTGGTGTTCGCGCTGCGATCCGCTTCACCTTTGGCCAGATAACGGTCGTACCAGTCCATCTCGCGCACCAGTTCCTCGGCGACGGTTTTGGTTTCGGCACGAGAGGTCAACAGGTAAATCGCATCACGCACTTCGGTGACTTCGGAAAACATCACCGTCGCCCCGGCGCGCAACAACAAGTCCGAGGCATAACCCAGCGCCGGGTTGGCGGTGATCCCGGAGAACGCATCGCTGCCGCCGCACTGCATGCCAAGAATCAGCTCGGACGCCGGCACGGTTTCGCGGCGGCGCTGGTCGAGCTTCTTCAAACGGACTTCAGCCAGTTGCATGATCTGCTCGATCATCTCGGTGAACCCGTGACTGGAATCCTGCAAGCGATACAGCCACGGATCACTGAGATCCACCGACGCATCGTCTTCGTGCATCACCTGCCCGGCCTGCAATTTCTCGCAGCCCAGACTGATCACCAACGCCTCGCCGCCGAGGTTCGGGTTGCGCGCCAGATTGCGCACGGTGCGAATCGGGATATAGGCGTCGGTGGCGGTGATCGCCACGCCGCAGCCGTAACTGTGCGTCAGCGCCACCACGTCATCGACGTGCGGGTACTTCGGCAGCAGCTCATCCTTGATGCGTTTCACCGCGTGATCGAGCACGCCGGTGACGCACTGCACGGTCGTAGTAATGCCGAGAATATTGCGCGTGCCGATGGTGCCGTCAGCGTTGCGATAGCCCTCGAAGGTGAAGCCTTCCAGCGGTGCCTGCGCGTCCGGCACGTCGGTGGACAGCGGCAAGCTGTCCAGTGGCGGCGCGGTCGGCATACGCAGTTGATCTTCCTTGACCCAACTGCCCCGGCGGATCGGCTGCAACGCGTAGCCAATGACCTGACCGTAGCGAATCACCTGACCGCCCTCGGCAATGTCTTCCAGAGTGATCTTGTGGCTCTGCGGCACGAATTCCACGGTCACCAGACCATCGGCAAATTCAGTGCCGGCCGGTGCGCCCTGGTCATTGACCACAACCACCACATTGTCCCGCTCGTGCAGGCGGATGTGGCGCGGCGAGTCGGAATGTTCAATCAACTGCATGACGCCGCTCCTCAGGAATGCGCTTGAGACAATTTACCGCTGGCTTCAACACCGCCGTTGGTTGGCGGCTCTTTGAGTACCACACGTTTGATCGGGCCAACGATGACCAGATAGCTGAACACCGCCACCAGTGCGTTGGCACCGACGAACACCAGCGCCCATTTGAACGAACCGGTGGAGCTGATGATGTAGCCAATCACGATCGGTGTGGTAATCGAAGCAATGTTGCCGAAGGTGTTGAACAGGCCGCCGCTCAGACCGGCAATCTGTTTTGGTGAGGTGTCGGAGACCACCGCCCAGCCCAGTGCGCCAACGCCTTTGCCGAAGAAGGCCAGGGCCATGAAGCCGACGACCATCCATTCCACATCAACATAGTTGCAGGCGACGATGCTGCTGGACACCAGCAAACCAGCGATGATCGGTGCTTTACGGGCGAAGGTCAGCGAGTGGCCCTTGCGCAGCAGGTAATCAGAAATCACCCCGCCGAGCACGCCGCCAATGAAGCCGCAGATCGCCGGCAACGAGGCGATGAAACCGGCCTTGAGAATGGTCATGCCACGCTCTTGCACCAGGTACACCGGGAACCAGGTCAGGAAGAAATAGGTGATGCCGTTGATGCAGTATTGACCCAGATACACGCCGAGCATCATGCGATTGGTCAGCAACTGACGGATGTAATCCCATTTCGGGCCGTCGGACTTTTTGCCCGTCTGATCCATGTCGACCATGCCGCCGTTTTCAGCGATGTGCTTGAACTCGGCTTCGTTGATGCGTGGGTGCTCACGCGGGCTGTAGATCACTTTCAGCCAGACCAGCGAGAACACAATCCCGAGAATACCCATGACGATAAACACGTGCTCCCAACCGAAGGAGTACACGATCCAGCCCATCAATGGCGCGAACAACACGGTGGCAAAATATTGCGCCGAGTTGAAGATCGCCGACGCGGTACCGCGTTCAGCGGTCGGGAACCACGCCGCTACGATGCGTGCGTTGCCCGGGAACGATGGCGCCTCAGCCAGACCAACGAGGAAGCGCAGCATAAACAGCGCAACGATCGCCGTGGACATGCCGAACTCACCGACAAAGCCTTGCAGCACGGTGAACAGCGACCAGGTGAAAATGCTCAGGGCGTAAACTTTTTTCGAGCCGAAACGATCGAGCAGCCAGCCACCGGGAATTTGCCCGGCCACGTAGGCCCAACCGAATGCAGAGAAGATGTAGCCGAGGGTGACCGCGTCAATGCCGAGGTCTTTTTGCAGGCTGGAGCCGGCAATGGCGATCGTGGCACGGTCTGCGTAGTTGATCGTGGTCACCAGAAACAGCATGAGCAAGATCAAATAGCGGACGTGAGTCGGCTTGGACGATTGCATGTAGATGTACTCCCACTGATTATTTTTATGCGCGGGTGAATCTTCTTTGGTGCCCGGTTTTCCGGGTGTCCCTGTATTACGGGATGTCCGTATTTCGGGTTCCCTGTAGGAGCTGCCGCAGGCTGCGATCTTTTGATCTTGACCTTGAAAACAGGATCAAAAGATCGCAGCCTGCGGCAGCTCCTACAGGGGTATTGCGTGTATCAGGAACCGACGTACGCGGTTTTCACCACGGTGTAGAACTCCTGGGCATAGCGGCCTTGCTCACGTGAGCCATAGGATGAACCTTTACGGCCACCGAACGGAACGTGGTAATCGACGCCGGCGGTCGGCAAGTTGACCATCACCATCCCGGCCTGCGAGTGGCGTTTGAAGTGGTTGGCGTACTTCAGCGAGGTCGTCGCGATACCCGCCGACAGACCGAACTCGGTGTCGTTGGCCATCGCCAACGCCGCGTCGTAATCCGCCACCCGAACGATGTTGGCCACCGGGCCGAAGATCTCTTCGCGGCTGATGCGCATCGACGCTTCGCTGTCGGCAAACAGCGTTGGCGCAAGGAAGTAGCCCTCGGTGTCGCAAGTCACCAGACCACCGCCGCTGACCAGACGCGCACCTTCGGACTGACCGATGTCGATGTACTTCATGTCCTGTTCAAGCTGTGCTTGCGAAACCACTGGACCGATGTCGGTGCCGGATTTCAGCGCGTGACCGACTTTGATCGACTTCATGCGCTCAGCCATCGCTTCGACAAATTTGTCGTGAATCCCGGCAGTGACGATCAAGCGGCTCGACGCGGTGCAACGCTGACCGGTGGAGTAGAACGCGCTCTGTACCGACAGCTCGACCGCTTGTTTGAGGTCGGCGTCGTCGAGAATGATCTGCGGATTTTTGCCGCCCATTTCCAGCTGCACTTTCGCCTGACGCGACACGCAGTTGACGGCGATCTGACGACCCACGCCCACCGAACCGGTGAAGCTGATGCCGTCGACTTTCGGGCTCTGCACCAGCGCATCGCCCACCACTCGACCGCTGCCCATCACCAGGTTGAACACGCCAGCCGGGAAGCCTGCGCGAGAGATGATTTCCGCCAGTGCCCACGCACAACCCGGCACCAGATCGGCCGGTTTCAGCACCACGCAGTTGCCGTAGGCCAACGCCGGAGCAATCTTCCACGCCGGAATCGCGATCGGGAAGTTCCACGGGGTGATCAGACCGACCACACCCAGCGCTTCGCGGGTGACTTCGACGTTGACGCCCGGGCGCACTGACGGCACGTAGTCGCCGGACAAGCGCAGGCATTCACCGGCGAAAAATTTGAAAATGTTGCCGGCGCGCGTTACTTCGCCGATGGCTTCGGGCAGGGTCTTGCCCTCTTCCCGCGCCAGCAAGGTGCCGAGTTCTTCGCGACGAGCGAGGATTTCCGTGCCGACTTTATCCAGCGAATCGTGACGGGCCTGAATGCCCGAGGTCGACCAGTTCGGGAACGCAGCGCGCGCCGCGTCGATGGCCGCGTGAACCTGAGTCAGATCAGCCTTGGCGTAGTCGCCGATGGTGTCGCTCAACTCGGACGGGTTGATGTTGGCCGAGTAATCGGCACCGGCAACCCATTCACCGTTGATGTAATTGTCGTAACGCTTGGAATCAGTCACAGCCTTTTCTCCTCTCGACGCAAAAGCCGCTGATTGCTCAGCGGCCTCGGTTTGTTCGGGGGTTATTGCGCACCTTGCTTGTCGATCAGCGCGGCGAGCATTTCGTACTCTTCGCCGGTCAGGTCGGTCAGTGGCGCGCGCACCGGGCCGGCGTCATAGCCAGCGATTTTGGCGCCGGCCTTGACGATGCTCACGGCGTAACCGGCTTTGCGGTTGCGGATATCGAGGTACGGCAGGAAGAAGTCGTCGATGATCTTGCCGACGGTGGCGTGATCTTCGCGAGCGATCGCGTGGTAGAAATCCATCGCGGTTTTCGGAATGAAGTTGAACACCGCCGAGGAGTAAACCGGCACGCCCAGCGCCTTGTAGGCAGCGGCGTAGACTTCGGCGGTCGGCAAGCCACCGAGGTAGCTGAAGCGATCACCGAGGCGGCGACGGATCGACACCATCAACTCGATATCGCCCAGACCGTCCTTGTAACCGATCAGGTTCGGGCAGCGCTCGGCCAGACGTTCCAGCAGCGGCGCGTTGAGGCGGCAAACGTTGCGGTTGTAGACGACCACGCCGATGTTGACCGATTTGCACACCGCTTCAACGTGTGCGGCAACGCCGTCCTGACTGGCTTCGGTCAGGTAGTGCGGCAGCAACAGCAAGCCTTTGGCGCCCAGACGCTCGGCTTCCTGTGCGTATTCGATGGCCTGACGGGTCGAACCGCCGACACCGGCGAGAATCGGCACGCTGGTTTCGCAAGTGTCGACGGCAGTCTTGATGATTTCCGAATACTCGCTGGCGGCCAGGGAGAAGAACTCACCGGTGCCGCCCGCTGCGAACAGAGCCGAAGCGCCGTACGGGGCCAGCCATTCCAGACGTTTGATGTAGCCCGCACGGTTGAAATCACCCTGCGCATTGAAATCGGTGACCGGGAAGGACAGCAGGCCGGCAGAGAGGATGGACTTCAGTTCTTGTGGATTCATTATTCGAACACCCTGGGTAGCAATATTGTTGTGATTGTCACGTTCAGCCTTCGCCGAAGTTGTAGGTCATCGTACAACTTAAAAGATAACCGTCAACTGCATTTCATCGTTGCGGGTGGTTTTTTGTCGGACAGGATTGTGTTTGCTGGCTTTTAACGGCTTAGGAGACAGGAGGACGAACGACTGAGAGATACGTTGTCCGAGGATGAAATACGCGCTGGGGCGACTGGCCCCTTCGCGAGCAAGCCCGCTCCCACACTTGAAATGCATTCCAAATGTGGGAGCGGGTTTGCTCGCGAAGGCTGTGTATCAGACGACATGGAGCTGTCAGGGGAACCTGATGACCATTCGTCGAAACTGGTATTTCTTACAGGTGTGCCAGTAAAAGGAATGGTCCTAAATAGCGACTTCCCCCTCATCAGGAGCTACGCATCATGACAGTGACATATACGCTGCAGAGTCCCGTAGGTAGCCGGCAAAAATTCATGTTCGAAGGGATTATCTACGCCACAGATATTCTGCAATTCGAGGGTGTCACCCAGCAGTACATCGTCACCAAGAGAACATTAGTTGTGCCTTTCAAACTCGATGAGCCCATTGAAGATGTCCTGCTTGAGACCGAAGTTTATAAGCCGTGAAAATAGTGCTTGCCATTCATCGGAACTGGTATTTCTAACAGGTGCCCGACGCCTGCCTCTATTGACCTAATAGGTTGAGGAGAGAGCAAACCGGCTCCTACAGCGCATCGCCGCACCAGCGCTTTTCAATGGGTTTTGAAAAAATGCTAAAAGGATTTTCATCATGAATACAAAAGTAAACGTACTGCTTGCACCTGAAATCAAAGAGGCGGTCGGAGACAGACTCAGCGTAGGCAAACTGGAAAACGCCGCCACCGGGATAGTGCCTGTTTACAGTGAGGCGAGAGCCGGTGATGTGATCAGGCTCAATGTAGTTACGAGCACTGGCAACAACTTTCAAGGTCAATACGTACTTAACAGTTTCGATGTCGGGCTTCCTATTGTAATGCTGATCCCGAAAGACTTTTTTTCGAAAGGTTTGGTACAAGGTGCCACCGCAGACATCAGCTATACCGTCAGCCAATCCGGCACCGCATCCCGAACTTCGCTCGTCCTTAAATTACACCTTGAAAAGTAAATGATGAAAAAGTGGCCATAAATCCGGCCACTCTTCACCCCTGCGCCTGCGCCTCTTCATGCGCCTGGCGCAGCCTCTCGCGACTATTCGTCAGATGCAGTCGCATCGCCGCTCTCGCTGCATCGGAATCCTGCCGGGCAATCGCCTGATAAATTTCTTCATGCTCGCGGCTGACGCGACTCATGTAGTGCTGCTGATCGTCATGGGCCAGACGTGCTGAGTTCAGCCGCGTGCGCGGAATGATGCTGGTGCCGAGGTGGGTCATGATGTCGGTGAAGTAGCGGTTGCCGGTCGACAGCGCGATTTCCAGGTGGAAGGCGAAATCGGACGCGACGGCATCGCTGGCGTGGGCGACGCTGTCGTTCAGTGCATCGAGGGCGGCGCGCATGGTTGCCAGTTGCTCCGGGCTGCGGCGTTGCGCGGCAAGGCCGGCGGACTCGACTTCGAGGCTGATGCGCAATTCGAGAATGGCCAAAACATCACGCAAGGTGACGACGGTGGCCGGGTCGATGCGAAAGCCGCTCGGGCTCGGTGTGTCGAGGACAAACGTGCCGATGCCGTGGCGGGTTTCCACTTGCCCGGCGGCTTGCAGACGGGAGATCGCCTCGCGCACCACGGTGCGGCTGACGCCGTGCTCCTGCATGATCGCCGATTCAGTGGGGAGCTTATCGCCCCGTTTGAGCAGGCCGTCACGGATCTGCTCGGTCAGCACCGTCACCAGTTCCTGTGCCAGGCTGCGGCGCTTGCGCGGGAGGCGTGGGGCGTTGAGCGAGTTTTCCATGGTTTACGTCTTGTCTCGAGAATTCGGCTTGGGCGCATCATAGCGCAAGGTGGTTGTACGATCACTTCCTGCCAACGCATTGCCCTTGTAGGAGCAGAGCTTGCTCGCGAAGGCGTCGTGTCAGTCAGCCTGTTTTTCGGCTGGCATGACGTCTTCGCGAGCAAGCTCTGCTCCTACAGGGGATTTGTGTGGGGTCAGGCGGTGACCGGTTGCTCCACTAGATGGCCGCTGTCGATGCGTACATGTCTAGGGTGAAAGCGTTTCAGGCTGCTGCGGTGGCCGACGCTGACGATGCTCAACCCCGGCAACTGATCGATCAACGCCTGATACAACGTCGCCTCGTCTTCTTCATCCATCGCCGATGTGGCTTCGTCCATGTACAGCCAATGCGGCGCATAAAGCAGCGCGCGGGCGAAGGCCAGTCGTTGCTGCTCACCCGGCGACAGCATGCGCTGCCAGTGATTGGCTTCATCCAGTCGCGCCACCAGATGCGGCAAGCGGCAGGTTTCCAGCACCTCGGCATAACGCTCAGGCGCGTAAGTCTCGCTCGGTTGTGGATAACTCAATGCTTCGCGCAACGTCCCGATCGGCAGATAAGGTTTTTGCGGCAGGAACAGATAACGCGCCGCTGGCAAACGAATGTTGCCGTGCCCCGCTGGCCACAAATGCCCCATCGCGCGCAGCAGTGTCGATTTACCACTGCCGGAACGCCCGCTCAGCATCACTCGATCACCCGGCTCAACGGTCATGTCGGCGCTGGTCAGCAGATGACGACCGTCGGCCAGATCCAGACCGAGGTTGTGCACCTTCAATTCGCTGCCCTGATTCTGCACATCGATCGCAGGCTTGCGCTCTTCGTTATCGGTCATCGCCTGACGGAAACTCAGCAGACGATCACACGTGGCGCGCCACGACGCGAGGCTCTGATAGGCACTGATGAACCAGCTGAAACTCTCTTGAACGTTGCCGAACGCCGAGCTGATCTGCATCAGCTCACCGAGCTCGATCTTGCCGGCAAGGTAACGCGGCGAAGCGACAATAAACGGGAAAATGATCGCCGCCTGGCTGTAACCGGCGGTGAAGAACGTCAGGCGCTTGGACACTTTCATGATGTCCCAGAAGTTGTGCCAGACATTGCCGAAGCGCCCGCTCAAGCGACGATTTTCATTCGGTTCGCCGTTGTACAACGCGATGCTTTCGGCGTTCTCACGAATCCGCACCATGGAAAAACGCAGGTCGGCTTCGAAACGTTGTTGTTGGTTGTTCAGGCCGATCAAGCGACGACCGATCAAATGCGTCAGCCAACTGCCGACGATCGCGTAAACCAGCACGCACCAGAACATGTAGCCGGGAATGGTCACGCCATAGACTTCGATACTGCCCGACACGCCCCACAAAATGATCGAGAACGACACCAGACTGACAATATTGCGCAGCAGGCCGATGCCCAGCTCGAGGGTGTTGGAAGTGAAGTTATTAAGGTCTTCGGAAATCCGCTGATCCGGGTTGTCGGTATAACCGCCCTGCTCCAGCTGGTAGTAATTCTTGTCGGAAAGCCAACGCGAGAAATGCTTTTCGGTGAGCCAGGCCCGCCAGCGAATTGTCAGCATCTGCGTCAGATACAGCCGATACACCGCGCCGATAATCGCCACGGCGGCAATGCCGCAGAAATACAGAATCAATTGCCAAAACGCCGCCTCGTCTTTCTTTTGCAGCGCGTTATAAAAGTCTTTGTACCAGGTGTTGAACCACACCGAGATGCCCACGCTGAGCAGCGAGAGCGCAATCACGGCAATCAACAGCGTCCAGGCCTTGCCCTTCTCTTCACTGCGCCAATACGGCGTGATGATCGCCCACACCTTGCGAAAAAACTGCCCGCGCACAGCATCGTTGACCGCGGAATATTCAGCGTTCTGATTCATGGAAAAGGCTCGATATAGAAAAGAACAGACACGCACCGATCATAGTAGATCGGGGCGAATTATCGCGAGGGTGGGACAGGCTCATTCAGGGATTGTTCAGATTCAGAGGAGTTTCGGCCAGGCAAACAGAGCACATACCGCTCGTCACGACTGTCAGAGTTGACAGTAGAAGGCAAAATTCAGCTGTGATCGACTGCGTTGACCTCTTGCGCTGCGCAGAGCCAACCTGAACGTCAAAGGGAATTCATCATGGTAGACACTCGAGACCCGATCCAGGCTCCCACATGTGAACACATCAAAAACGGAATACTGAAACTTAGCGCAATAGACGGGCCGTTTTTTTACTTCAAGGTGTTTTCCGAATACCCGAACACATCGCTCAGGTCCTTCTGGATTAACTACGCTACCCCATCAAAATCCGATCAGGCCCCCGAACACATCTCGCCGCTATTGGACGCTGATGTGAAGTGGCGGAAAGAGGACATGGAGCCCTATTTAGGCAGATCAATGTACGTCCAATATGACGTTTTTCTGAATGACGGCAGTGGCAGACACTTCTCTTCGCCTAAAACCACCTTTTTAGTCGAAGAGTGACGACAAGGGAGCAACCTGCGAAGCCGGGTTGCTTCCTTGTGAAGTCGAGCCGGTGAAATCAGACTTCAGCGACGAACCGGACGCTTCTGCAGTTTGCGCTGCAGGGTGCGGCGGTGCATGCCCAGGGCGCGGGCAGTGGCAGAGATGTTGCCTTCGTGTTCGGTGAGCACGCGCTGGATGTGTTCCCACTGCAGGCGGTCGACCGACATCGGGTTTTCCGGCACCAGACTGTCGAGGTCGGCGTGCTCGGAGAGCAGCGCGGCCAATACGTCGTCGGCGTCGGCCGGTTTGCACAGGTAATTGCAGGCGCCGCGTTTGATCGCTTCGACCGCGGTGGCAATGCTCGAATAACCGGTGAGGATCACCACGCGCATTTCCGGATCAAGTTCCAGCAGCTTGGGCAGCAGCACCAGACCGGAATCGCCGTCCATTTTCAGGTCGAGCGCAGCGTAGTCCGGCAGGTCGGCCTGGGCGATGGTCAGGCCTTCTTCGGCGGAACCGGCGGTGCTGACGCGAAAGCCACGGCGAGCCATGGCGCGGGCCATGACGCGGGTGAATGTTGCGTCGTCATCGACCAGCAGCAAATGCGGCAGTTCTTCGCCTTCGACTTGGATTTCGTCACTCATGTTGGTCTCCTCGGGCGCCGTGGGGCAGGCGCAGCTCGGTGAGCGTGCCGCCTTCCTCATGACTATAGAGTTTCACTGAGCCGCCGGCGCGTGTCACGCTGGCCTTGCTCAAAAACAGGCCCAGGCCGAAACCTTTGCCCTTGGTGGTAAAAAACGGTTTGCCGATCTGCTCGGCGATGGCCAGCGGCACACCGGCGCCGTGGTCACGAATGCTGATGGTGACGTCTTCGGCATCCCAATCCAGGGTTACCTGAAGGTTTTCCGGGCAGGCGTCGGCGGCGTTGTTCAGCAGATTGAGCAGCGCCTGGGTCAGATCCGGCGGCGGCGCCATGCGCGGCACCGTGCCTTGGCCGAGACGATGGAAACGGTAACTTGCCTCGGGACGCATCAGGTGCCAGCGATTGAGTGCCTCGTCGAGCCAGTCGGTGACGTCTTGCATATCAATTGCCAGACGACGATTGGCTTCGGCGGCGCGCACCAGTTGCTGCAGGGTTTCCTTGCAGAGTTTGACCTGATCCTGCAGCACTTTCAGATCGTCCTGCAGCAGCGGATCGGGGTGATCCTGCTGCATCTCTTTGAGCAGCACGCTCATGGTCGCCAGCGGTGTGCCGAGTTCATGGGCAGCACCGGCGGCTTGCGTAGCGACGGCGAGCAACTGTTGATCGCGCAGACCTTCTTCACGACGAATCGCCCGCAACTCTTCCTGACGACGCAGCTCTTCGGCCATGCGCGCAGCGAAGAAGGTGATGACGGCGGCAGCGAGTGCGAAGCTCAGCCACATGCCGTAGACCTGCAGGTTTTCACGGGCGATCGGCAAGGTTTCCAGCGGATAGAACCGCGTCAGCATCACCGTGTACAAGGCCAGCGCGATACCCGACAGCACCACCGAATAACGCCATGGCAGCGTCACCGCAGCAATGGTCAGCGGCACCAGATAATAGGAAACGAACGGGTTGGTCGAACCGCCGGAGAAATACAGCAGCGCACTGTGGATCACCAGATCACAGGCCAGTTGCAGCGCGTATTCGAGCTCGGTCACCGGCCACGAGGTGCGCAGGCGCACGGCGGTGAACACGCAAAGTAGCGTCGAGCAGCCGAGGGTCATCGCCAGTTGCACCCACGGCAACGGCAACAGCTGCAGCCAGTAGGCCAAGCCTACGGAGCCAGCCTGCGCGGCGAGCACCAAGGTGCGGATGAACGTCAACCGCCAGAGGTTCTGGCGAGTGGCGGAAGTCAGTTGTACGGGGGCGAGCATGAGCTCTCCTGATGAGCGCTCCAGGCGGATCGCACGGAGTATAACCAAGCCGCGGGCTTGAGAGGCGAAAGTGCGGCAAACGACCACATGGTACGGCTCTCAAACTTGACCACCTCGCATGGCTGTCCGAGATCAATTGTGGCGAGGGGATTTATCCCCGCTGGGTGGCGAAGCCGCCCCAAATCATGCGACCTCATTTAACCAGACATATCGCATCAGCCGGATTTGCGACTGCTGCGCAGCCGAACGGGGATAAATCCCCTCGCCACAAAAGCTCTCTGAACTTGGGATCCGCGGTATCTGTATAGAAGTTGTAACTGGGCGAACCGGATCATAAAAGCTAGAGTCTGATGGTTTCACGCAGGCCCCCGAACCATCACCTGCGCCCTCATCAAGGAGCTTTCATGCACACATTTCGCCGCAGCGCCGCCCT
The DNA here is from genome assembly GCF_044750025.1 of Pseudomonas sp. NPDC088885. Taxonomy (NCBI): domain Bacteria; kingdom Pseudomonadati; phylum Pseudomonadota; class Gammaproteobacteria; order Pseudomonadales; family Pseudomonadaceae; genus Pseudomonas; species Pseudomonas sp. NPDC088885. The sequence goes on from NZ_JBIVJB010000099.1 coordinate 16,664, forward strand.
TCTC
>NZ_JBIVJB010000100.1:0-16561 GCF_044750025.1 Pseudomonas sp. NPDC088885
TTTCATGCTGATCGAGTTGACGATGCCCTTGCCCTGAATGCACTTGAGGCCGGCTTCGATCACTTCCCACTTGGAGGAGTCGATCATGATCGGTACGCGCGAGATGTCCGGTTCACCGGCGATCAGATTGAGGAAGGTCACCATGGCCTTCTTCGAATCGAGCATCCCTTCGTCCATGTTGATGTCGATCACCTGCGCGCCGGCCTCGACCTGTTGCAGGGCGACTTCCAGCGCTTCGGTGTAGTTGTCTTCACGGATCAGTCGGGCGAATTTCGCCGAACCGGTGATGTTGGTGCGCTCGCCGACGTTAACGAACAGCGAGCTGCGATCGATGGTGAACGGCTCCAGACCCGAGAGGCGGCAGGCCTTCGGAATGTCCGGAATCTGACGCGGCGCGTAACCGGCGACAGCTTTGGCAATGGCTTCGATGTGCCCCGGGGTGGTGCCGCAGCAGCCGCCGACGATGTTGAGGAAGCCGCTCTGGGCGAATTCTTCGATGACCTTGGCGGTTTCCGACGGCAGTTCGTCGTACTCGCCGAATTCGTTCGGCAGGCCGGCGTTCGGGTGCGCGGAAACGTGGGTGCTGGCCTTGTTCGACAGCTCTTCCAGATACGGACGCAATTCACTGGCGCCGAGCGCACAGTTGAGGCCGACGGAAATTGGCTTGGCGTGCGCCACCGAGTTCCAGAACGCTTCAGTGGTCTGGCCCGACAGGGTACGGCCGGAGGCGTCGGTGATGGTGCCGGAAATCATGATCGGCAGTTCGATGTGCAACTCTTCGAACACGCCTTGCACAGCGAAGATCGCCGCTTTGGCGTTGAGGGTGTCGAAAATGGTTTCGATCAGGATCAGGTCGGCGCCGCCCTCGATCAGGCCTTTGGTGGCTTCGGTGTAGTTTTCCACCAGTTCATCAAAGGTGACGTTGCGATAGCCCGGGTTGTTGACGTCTGGCGACAGCGAGCAGGTGCGGCTGGTCGGGCCGAGTACGCCGGCAACAAAACGCGGCTTTTCCGGGTTTTCGGCAGTCTTGGCGTCAGCGATCTTGCGCGCCAGCCGTGCGCCTTCTACGTTTAACTCGTAGGCCAGTTCTTCCATGCCGTAGTCGGCCATGGAAATGCGGGTGGCGTTGAAGGTGTTGGTTTCGAGAATGTCGGCGCCGGCATCCAGATAGGCTTTTTCGATGCCACCGATCACGTCAGGGCGGGTCAGCACCAACAGGTCGTTGTTGCCTTTGACGTCGCTCGGCCAGTCGGCGAAGCGTTTGCCGCGATAGTCCTGCTCTTCGAGCTTATAGCTCTGGATCATCGTGCCCATGCCGCCATCGAGTATCAGGATGCGCTCTTTGAGAGCTTGCTTGAGAGCTTGAAGGCGGACGCTGCGATCGGACATTTGGACTACTCGGAAAGACCATTACGAAGGAGCGGGATCATAACAAACCTGTGCGGTTTTAGAGCATGTGGCGCTTTTGCATGAATATCGCTCATGTTGGTACGGACGTCATAATGTAGAATCGCGGCGTTTTTTTATAAAATCGGGATCAGCAGCATGTCTTACCGCGTCATGAGTTTTGTGTTGCTGTTTCTCAGCTGGGGCGCCGTGGCGCAAGAGCCAGCGGCTGCACCTGCCATTTCCCCATCTATTTCCTACACCCGCGATATCCAGCCGATCTTCACTGAGAAGTGCGTGGCCTGCCATGCGTGCTACGACTCCGCCTGCCAGCTCAATCTTGGCAGTGGCGAAGGCGCGGCCCGTGGCGCGAGCAAAATGCCGGTGTATGACGGCGAGCGCACTAAAGCGGCGCCGACAACCCGATTGTTTTACGACGCCTTCGGCAAACGTGCCTGGCAGCAGAAAGACTTCTATTCGGTACTCGATGCGCAGGGCAGCCAAGCGGCGCTGATGGCGCGGATGCTGGAGCTGGGGCACAAGACGCCGCTGACGCCTAACGCCAAGTTGCCCGAAGACATTGTTCTGGGGTTAAACCGCGCAAATCAATGCGCAATGCCTGCCGAATTTGAAGGCTACGCCGGTGCTCACCCGAAAGAAGGCATGCCGCTGGCAGTGACTGGCCTGACCGATCAGCAATACCAGACGTTGCAACGTTGGCTCGCCTCCGGTGCGCCGATCGACGAACAAGGCCTGGCGCCGAGCGCCAAGGAATCCCTGCAAATCGTCCAGTGGGAAAACCTGCTCAACAGTCCCGGCGCCCGCGAAAGCCTGGTCGGTCGTTGGTTGTACGAGCATCTGTTCCTCGCCCACCTTTATTTCAAGGACGGCGAGCCGGGGCATTTCTTCCAGTGGGTGCGTTCGCGTACGCCGACCGGCCAGCCGATCGACCTGATCGCCACCCGCCGCCCGAACGACGATCCGGGCACACAGGTGTATTACCGCTTGTGGCCGGTGCAAGGGGTGATCGTGCACAAAACCCACATCACCTACCCGCTGAGCGCGGCGAAAATGGCGCGGGTGAAAAGCCTGTTTTACAGCGGCAACTGGCAGGTGAACGCCTTGCCCGGTTATGGGCCGAACAGCCGTGCCAATCCTTTTGCCACGTTCGAGGCGATCCCGGCGCAGGCTCGTTATCAGTTCATGCTCGATAACGCTGAGTATTTTGTCCGCACCTTTATTCGCGGCCCGGTGTGCCGTGGGCAGATCGCGACGGACGTGATCCGCGACAACTTCTGGGCGCTGTTCCAGGCCCCGGAGCACGACCTGTACATCACCGACCCGAACTATCGCGGCCAGGCCACGCCGTTGCTGGCGATGCCGGGGCAGAACGACGACGTCGGCAGCGTGCTGACCCTGTGGCACAACTACCGCGACAAACGGAATGAATACGAGGCCTTGCGCCGCGACAGCTATGCCGAAGTCCCTGCGCCGAGCTGGTCGACGCTGTGGGCCGGCAACGACAACGCGCTGCTGAGTATCTTCCGCCACTTCGACAGTGCTTCGGTGACCAAAGGCCTGATCGGCGAAGTGCCACAAACCATGTGGTTGTTCGACTATCCGCTGCTGGAGCGCACCTATTACCAGTTGGCGGTCAACTTCGACGTGTTCGGCAACGTCTCCCATCAGGCGCAAACCCGACTGTATTTCGACCTGATCCGCAACGGCGCCGAGCAGAACTTCCTGCGCTTGATGCCCGCCGATTCCCGCGAGGACTACCTCGACGATTGGTACCAGAGCAGCGGCCAGTTCAAGATGTGGCTGGATTACGAGTCGATTGACGACGACACACCGACCGCGCTGAAACTCAACGAAAAAGATCCGAAATACGACTTCGCCATGCAGTTGCTGGCGAGGTACGGCGACCTCAATGCGCGGCCTGACCCGATCAACCGTTGCGACAACGCTTACTGTTCACGGCCGAATATCGACCCGGCGCTGCAAAATGCCGAACAGGCACTCAGCCGCCTGACCTCGCGGCCGGCCGCCGGTTTGAAGGTAATTGATCAGTTGCCGGAAGCGACCATGCTGCGCATTGAAACGGCCAGCGGCAAACGCGAGGTCTACAGCCTGCTGCGCAACCGCGCGCACAGTAACGTGGCGTTCCTCACCGGGGAATCGCTGCGTTATCAGCCGGGGCTGGACACGTTGACCATTTATCCCGGCGTACTCAGCAGCTATCCGAATTTCATCTTCAACATCCCGGCTGATCAGGTGCCGGCGTTTGTCGATGCCATGGACAGTGCCAGGGACCAGGCGCAATTCGAGAAAATCGTCGAGCGCTGGGGGATTCGTCGCAGTCATCCGCAGTTCTGGTTCTATTTCCATGATCTGAGCCGCTACATCCACGAAACCGACCCGGTGGAAGAGGGCGTGCTCGATATGAACCGGTACGAGAATCTTTGATCTTTTAAGCCGAGCCTGGTGTCCCAATTTCAGCGACCACTCAAATCCCCTGTGGGAGCGGGCTTGCTCGCGAAAGCGTCGGTACATTCAAAATGGATGTCGCCTGACACACCGCTTTCGCGAGCAAGCCCGCTCCCACAAGGGGATTGACGTGGATTTGAGGGTGTGGACGGGAGCGGGTGATGTTGATTTCAGTGCAAGCCCTGCGTGCGCTGGCTGCGTGGACGGTGGTCTGCCACCACTTCATGCAGATTTTCTTCGACTTCGAAGCGCGCGGGCCGATTGGGCAGTGGTTCATCGACAAAGGCGCGGTGGGCGTCGATGTGTTCTTTGTCATCAGCGGTCTGGTGATCTTCCTTTCCACCGAAAATAAGCCGCTGCCCCCCGCGCGGTTTCTGCTCTATCGCCTGTTTCGCATCGTCCCCGCGTATTGGCTGTACACGGCGCTAATGGCGTTGTTGGTGGTGTTCGCCCAGCCGTTGCTGCCCGATCAAACCGTGGATTGGGGGCATTTTCTGCTGTCGTTGCTGTTCATCCCGACTGAAAACCCCGGTGGCTACGGAATCTACCCGACGCTCAATGTCGGCTGGACGCTGAATTACGAAATGCTCTTCTACGTGCTGTTTGCCTGGGCGCTGCTGTTTCGCTTGCAGGTGCGTCTGCTGGTGGTCGCCGCGCTGCTGTTTGCGGTGAGTCAGGCGTGGACGGGGTTTGGCTGGATCAGCGAATTTTATCGTTCGGACATCGTTTACGAGTTTCTCCTGGGGATTGGCATCGGCATGCTCCATCGCCGGGGCTGGATTGGCGCCGGTTTATGGCTGCCGCTGGCCGGGATTGTCGCGGCGTTGCTGGCGATTTATCACTTGGCGCCGGCGCCACGGCTGCTCAATTGGGGCGTGCCGAGCGCGGTGCTGGTGATGTCGTGCATGGCGCTGGAGCGTTATGTCGAGCGCAGCCGGTTGCTGAAACTGCTCGGTGACTGCTCGTATTCGGTGTACCTGATGCACGTGCTGGTGCTCTCGGCGGGCGGTTTCATTGCGCGTCGCTACGGGATCAACCCGTATCTGATGTTCGTCGTCTGTGCGCTGGCGATCGGCGTGGGTTCGTGGTTGAGCTACGAATGGGTGGAAAAACGCAGTTACCGCTGGCTCAAGGCGCGGGTCGATGGCGAGCCCGACGAGAATCTTTCCCGACAAAAATACTAGGACTTTGTCCGGCGCAACGATTGGCGTAAACTGCGCCCAAGCCTGCGAGGAGTTTCCATGACCGCTATTACCATTACCGACGCCGCCCACGATTACCTGGCTGATCTGCTCTCCAAGCAGAACACCCCGGGCATCGGCATCCGCGTCTTCATCACCCAGCCTGGCACCCAGTACGCCGAAACCTGCATTGCCTACTGCAAGCCGGGCGAAGAAAAACCTGAAGACACCGCGCTGGGGCTGAAAAGTTTCACCGCGTATATCGACCACTTCAGCGAAGCGTTCCTTGACGACGCTGTTGTCGACTACGCCACCGACCGCATGGGTGGCCAACTGACCATCAAGGCGCCAAACGCCAAAGTGCCGATGGTTAACGCCGACAGCCCGGTCAACGAGCGCATCAACTACTACCTGCAAACCGAAATCAACCCGGGGCTAGCCAGCCACGGCGGTCAGGTCAGCCTGATCGATGTGGTTGAAGACGGCATCGCCGTGCTGCAATTCGGCGGCGGCTGCCAGGGCTGCGGCCAGGCGGACGTAACCCTCAAGGAAGGCATCGAGCGCACTTTGCTTGAGCGTATTCCGGAGCTGAAAGGCGTTCGCGACGTGACTGACCACACGCAGAAAGAAAACGCCTACTACTAAGGTGTTCGCTGCGGATATGAAAAACGGCGCCCCGTGAGCGCCGTTTTTTATGGGTGAAATTTGCCGACGCCTTCGCGAGCAAGCCCGCTCCCACATTTGATCGCATTCCAAATGTGGGAGCGGGCTTGCTCGCGAAGAGGCCTTCATGGGCGATACAAATGTGCATGCCCCGCGCGATATAACGATGACTCGCTAAACACCTCACTCCCCAACACCCGCCCGACCAGAATCAACGCCGTACGCCGAAACCCTTTCGCTTCAACCTTCTCGGCAATGTCCGCCAGCGTCCCCACTACCCAATCCTGATCCGGCCACGTCGCCCGGTGAATCACCGCAATCGGGCAATCCGCGCCGTAATGCGGCAGCAACTCCAGCAGAATCTTCGGCAAATGATTAACGCCCAGATGAATCGCCATGGTCGCACCGTGCTGCGCCAGACTGCCCAGCTCCTCACCCACCGGCATCGCGGTTTTATCGGCATAGCGGGTCAGAATCACGCTTTGCGAGACATCCGGCAGGGTCAGCTCCGCACCCAGCAACGCCGCACACGCCGCCGTCGCCGTCACGCCGGGAACGATCTCAAACGGAATATTCAGCTCGCGCAGATAACGAATCTGCTCACCAATCGCGCCATACAGACTCGGATCGCCGGAATGCACCCGCGCCACATCCTGACCGTTCGCGTGCGCGGTTTTGATCAGTTCGATGATCTGTTCCAGATGCAATTCGGCGCTGTTGACCACTGTTTCAGCCTGATGACCGTCCAGCACTGCCGCCGGTACCAGCGAGCCTGCGTAAATGATCACCGGGCAGCTGCGAATCAGCCGCTGGCCTTTAACAGTAATCAGTTCCGGGTCGCCGGGGCCGGCGCCGATGAAGTAGACGGTCATCGCTAAATCCTGTGAAAAAAAGGCATGACCAACACTTCAGATGAAGATTGCTCATGATCGATGGCGGGGATTATCGGGAATTCACGCGGCGCCGGCCAATGCGAAGGTGGCCTGAGCGTATTTTTGTCGGGAAATCAGCAGTTTTGCCGGTGCCTGAATCAGCTGTTCGGCGAGGGCCAGCGCGGCACTTTCGGCGACGCCGTAGCAACCGGTGCGCTCGTAAGCAATCTCGGAACGGTGGCTGAGGCGTTCCTGATAACTGGCCAGTTCTTCGCTGCTGAAGTACAGCAGCGGCAGCGCCAGTTGCGCGGCGAGCTCTTGCAAACCGGGCTCGTCGCGCTTCAGGTCGATGCTGGCCAAGGCCTTGATCGCCTGCAACTCAATGCGATGCGCCTGTAACGCCTGATCAAGTAACGCGCGCAGCGTGCTGACGGGGCAGCCGCGCTGGCAACCCAGGCCGACCACGAAGGTCGGCGCTGTGCTGTCATTCGTCATGCGTGGTATTGGCCATCGCTTTTGCGGCGGAACAACCAGGCGCTGATCAGGCCCAGGGCCAGCCAGAACGCGACGTTGGTCAGCTGCGAAGCGATTTTGAACTGCGCTTCCAATGCTTCAGGGGCGAGCATCGAATGCACTTCCGGCTGCGGTGCGCCGATCACGTGCGGCACGGCGAGGATCGCCACACCGAGAACTTTCATCAGCCAGTGACGGCTGAAAGCGATCAACGATAGGCCGACAGCGGTCGAGGCGGCCGTGCCGATCCACCACATCTGTCGCGAAGCCAGATCAGCCGCCGCGGTGCCCGGCAGTTCTGGTGGCAGACCCAAGGTCGGCGCGAGGACGAACGTGGCGTAACCGGCCAGACCCCAGAGCAGGCCTTGCGAAGTTTCGGTGGGCGCACGGAGGGTGTAGAGACCGGCGAGCATCAGGGCGAAACCGACGGCGACGACCAGATTGCCACCGGTGGTCGAAACCACGCGCTGCCAGCCGGGCTCCGGCTCCCAGGCTTCGGCGTCGTGGGTGTGGCCGGCCATGGCGCCTTCGGCGTGTTCATGCACTGCGACGGGTTCGGATTTTTCGAAAGTTTCCGCTTGAAGAATCAGTGGCGAGACCCAGAAGCTTTGCAGCAGGGTGAGGAGCAGGGCAGCCAGAAGCCCGGTAAAACCTGCGGTTTGCGCAATACGCTTGATCATGTCGGCAGGTCTCAGTGGCACGGGAACGCGGCGCTGTGGCGGGTATCGTGGGCGGCGTTGTGTACCGCTTCGATGTGCGAGAAACCGGCGAAGTAGACCAGGCCGGCGCCGAGGATCGACGCGAAGATCGCGGCGGTCAGGCGTTGGCTCAGTGTGGCGGTGCTGGCGATTTTGTCCGTGTTGCTGCCGGTGCTGCTGATGATCGACATGGCGCTTCCCTCTGGAGTGTCAGTGGGTGATTTGAGCGCATGAAAACCCCTGCGGGTCGGGCTCGCAGAGGTTCGAACAGCGCCCGCCCACCGCGGGTTTGTTATGTTCAGCTGCGCACGAGGTGCGCGCTGTGTGTTAAGGGCCGGTCTCCGGGCTCACGAGGGGTTGGCGTCAGGCCGACCTGCAAGCGTCTCCTTCCCATGCTTTTGGGCACAGTGGTTTTGACGCTTCGCTCGCTTACCGTTGCGGGGGCAGCACCGGACTGACATGGCTTGAGTAAAGCACATGATTCACCGGTTTCCCGTTTCACCCTGTGAAGGGCACCCGTAACAAGTTGTGTAGGAGAGCATGAGGTTGGGTTTTTAGTCAATTTTTTGGGGTGGATCCGTTGCTGCGGGTGTGGCTGGTTAGGGTTCCGCCCTTACGGCGGGTCACTTTTGGCAAACGCCCCAAAAGTAACCAAAAGGTCTGTGCCCTGACGTTCGGCCCTCGCTGTGGCTCGGGTTCCTTCGCTCCGGGATTGATCCGGGGGGCAGCGCCTACGGTTTGCTTCGCTGCACCTCCTCTCGCTGTGTTTGGCTGCGCCAAACGGTCGCTGCGCTCCCACCCCCGGATCAATCCCTCCACTCAGCCTGCCGACGGGCTCTAAGATCAAGAGCAGGCGAGCTGACACTCGGCCTATTGAGTGGTGAGGAGCGGGGCGGGCTTGGCTTTGGGTTTGCGGTGTGGCTGCCCCTCACCCCAACCCTCTCCCGAGGGAGAGGGGGCCGATTGGTGGGCTTTTCAAAATGTGTGTTCGACTCGGTCTTTCACGTCGGCGTATATCTCCCAGTCCACGCAATCAGTCCCCTCTCCCTCCGGGAGAAGGTTAGGGTGAGGGCTTATGTAGGGGCCGATTGGTGGGCTTTTCAGAATATGCGTTCGACTCGGTCTTTCACGTCGGCGTATATCTCCCAATCCACGCAATCAGTCCCCTCTCCCTCCGGGAGAGGGCTAGGGTGAGGGGCCTTTGATCTTGATCTGGCTGTTGATTTTGATCTGGCTTTTGATTTTCAGCCCCTTCGGCAGGCCGAGCGTAGGTGTCCATCCGGGGATCAGGCGCGTAGCGCCGTGCGGCGCAGCCGCACACATCGAGAGGAGGTGCAGCGAAGCAAACCGTAGGCGATGTCCCCGGATGGACACCGTAGCGAGGGAACACTGAGCCTCAGCGAAGTGCCGTACGCCGGGGGAAGCCTTTTTGGTTACTTTTTCGGCGTTTGGAAAAAGTGACCCGCCGTAAGGGCGGAACCCTAATCAGCAACACCCGCAGCAACGGATAAACCCCCAATCCAAACATTGACCGGTCACCACCCGATGCGTAGCCTTGCGCATTCGAGGTTCTTCGGCCCACGCCGAAGCTAAGAAGGGAACGCGGTCAATGCCGCGGCTGCCCCCGCAACTGTGAACGGCGCTGTTCGCTGCCACGCCACTGCCAGCTCAACCCATGAGCCAGCGGGAAGGCGCAGCCAACGCCAGGCCCCGCGCCTGAACGCCGTCAGCCAGGAGACCTGCCTCGTCACAGATTCTCAATTTCAACCGGGCGGGGTGATCCGGTGGCGAACTCTCCGGGCACGCACGCGCGTTGCCGGTTCTCGTCCCGTATGCCCGCCGCTTGCCAAAGGGCATACCGATGAAAACACTGGCCAAACTCCCCGTCACCATCGTCACCGGCTTCCTCGGCTCGGGCAAGACCACGCTGCTGCGGCACATGCTCGACAACGCGCAGGGCCGTCGCATCGCGGTGATCGTCAACGAGTTTGGCGAGTTGGGCATCGACGGTGAAATCCTCAAGCAATGCACCATTGGCTGCAGCGAAGAAGAAGCGGTTGGCCGCGTGTACGAACTGGCCAACGGCTGCCTGTGCTGCACCGTTCAGGAAGAGTTCTTCCCGGTGATGCGCGAACTGGTTGCCCGTCGCGGCGACCTCGACCATATCCTCATCGAAACCTCGGGTCTGGCCCTGCCGAAACCACTGGTGCAAGCCTTCCAGTGGCCGGAAATCCGCAGCGCCTGCACCGTTGATGCGGTGATCACCGTAGTCGACAGCCCGGCCGTAGCCGCCGGCACCTTCGCCGCGTTTCCGGATCAGGTCGATGCGCAGCGCAAACTCGACCCGAACCTCGATCACGAATCGCCTCTGCACGAGCTGTTCGCTGATCAACTGGCCAGCGCTGACCTGGTGATCCTCAACAAGGCCGACCAGACCAGCCCGGAAGACCTCGCTCGCGTTCGCGCAGAAGTCGCCGAAGAATTGCCGCCCGCCGTCAAAATCATCGAAGCCAGCAACGGTCGTGTGCCGCTCGACGTGTTGATCGGCCTCGGCGCCAGTTCCGAAGAGCACATCGACAGCCGCCACAGCCATCACGATCACCACCACGGTGAAGGCGATGACGATCACGATGACCACGATCACGACGCCTTTGATTCGATCTCGATCGAACTGCCGCAAGCCGACGAAAGCCTGTTGCTCGACGCCCTGACGCAACTGGTGGTGAAGCACGGCATTCTCCGTGTCAAAGGTTTCGCGGCGATTCCGAACAAGCCAATGCGTCTGTTAATTCAGGGCGTGGGCACGCGTTTCGACAAGCATTTCGACCGTCAGTGGGGCGCCGATGAAGCGCGCGTCACGCGTCTGGTGTTGATCGGTCAGGAACTCGACGCCGCCCAACTCGAAGCGCAACTGCGCGCCGCGCTCAGCGTTTAAACCATGCACCTGCTCAGGACTCAGCCCGGCGGTTTCGTCTCGGATGACAACATTGCCGACCTTGGCCAAACCCCCGCCGAGTTGGTGATCCTGTGCAGCGGCGACTCCAGTCTGGCGCTGCTCGCCGAAGCGGCGCAGCAGTTGCCTGAGGATTATCCGAGCCTGCGTCTGGCCAATCCGATGCAGGTGCAGAATCACGCTTCGGTCGATTTGTACGTCGATGAAGTGCTGCGCCACGCCAAGGTGATTTTGATTTCGCTGCACGGCGGCATCGCCTATTGGCGGTATGGCGTCGAGCGTCTGGTCGAGTTGGCCGAACGCGGCGTGCAGGTGATTCTGGTGCCGGGCGATGACCGGCCTGATCCAGAGCTCAGCGACTTGAGCAACGTCAACGCCGAGGATCGCGACCGTCTCTGGCAGTTCTTGCGTCAGGGCGGTCTGGGCAATGCGCTGGATTTCTTCCGCTGCATGGCCAACCGTTGGCTCGCCCGCGATTACGCATGGGCCGAGCCGCAGACCCTGCCGCGCACGGCGATTTACCACCCGACTAAAAACACCGCTGTAATGAGTGACTGGCAAGCCGAATGGCTGCCTGAGCAACCGGTCGCGGCGGTGCTGTTTTACCGCTCGCATTTGCAAGCGGCGAATACCGCGTTCATCGATGTGTTCTGCCAGCGCTTGCAGGCAGCGGGGCTTAATCCGCTGCCGATTGCGGTGGCCAGTTTGAAAGAGCCCGGCTGCCTCGCGGTGGTCGAGGATTGGCTGGATGAAGTCGAGGCCGGGGTGATTTTGAACACCACCGGTTTCGCCCAGTCCAGCCCCGAAGCGCCGCATTTACGGCCGTTTCGCCGCAACATTCCGGTGATTCAGGCGATCTGCGCGCAGGACAACGAGCCCGGCTGGCGCGACAGCGAGCAAGGCCTCGGCCCGCGTGATCTGGCGATGCACATTGCCTTGCCGGAACTCGACGGGCGCATCATCAGCCGGCCGATCAGCTTCAAGGATCTGGCGTGGCGCAGCGAGCGCAGTCAGTCCGATGTGGTCTGCTACCGCGCGCAACCTGAGCGCATGGATTTTGTCGCTGAACTGGCGCGGCGCTGGATCGATCTGGCGCAGGTGCCGAACGCTGAAAAACGCATCGCGTTGATTCTCGCCAACTACCCGACCCGCGATGGGCGCATCGGCAATGGCGTCGGCCTCGACACCCCGGCGGCGGCGCTGAATATTCTTCGCGCGTTGCAGGCCGAGGGTTATCCGATCTCGTCAGAGTTGCCGGGCAGCGGCACCGAGTTGATCCAGCAATTGCTCGGTGGCGTCAGCAACGATCTCGACACGATTGACCTGCGCCCGTGCCAGCAAAGTCTGGCGATGGACGCTTATTTAGCGATGTTCAACGCACTGCCAGATGCCAATCGCGCGGCGGTAATTCAGCGTTGGGGATCGCCGCAAAACGATCCGATGTGCCGTGACGGCCGCATGATGATCGCCGGCATTCGCTTCGGTCTGACCTTCGTCGGCATTCAACCGGCGCGCGGTTATCAGGTTGATCCGAGCGCGGTTTATCACGATCCGGATCTGGTGCCGCCGCACGGCTATCTGGCGTTCTATTTCTGGTTGCGCAACACCTACGGCGCCCACGGCGTGATCCACGTCGGCAAGCACGGCAACCTCGAATGGCTGCCGGGCAAAGGCGTCGGGCTCTCGGAGAACTGCTGGCCGGACGCGCTGCTCGGGCCGCTGCCGAATATCTATCCGTTTATCGTCAACGATCCGGGCGAGGGCGCCCAAGCCAAGCGGCGCACGCAAGCGGTGATCATCGACCACTTGATGCCGCCGCTGACCCGCGCCGAAACCTACGGGCCGCTCCGCAATCTGGAACTGTTGGCCGACGAATATTACGAGGCGCAACTGCTCGATCCGCGCCGCGCCCGTGAGTTGCAGCGCGACATTCTGCAACTGGTGCGCGATACGCAGATTGATCGTGAATTGCAGCTGGATGCCGGGCTGGACAGTGACGCCGATGCGGCGATCTGGCTGCCGCGTCTGGACACGTATTTGTGTGATCTGAAGGAATCGCAGATTCGCGATGGCCTGCACATTTTTGGCGAGTCGCCGACGGGGCGCTTGCGCATTGATACGTTGTTGGCGCTTCTGCGTATCCCACGAGGTGACGGCAAAGGCGCGCAATCGAGCCTATTGCGAGCACTCGCCAAGGCATTCGAACTGGGTTTCGATCCACTCGATTGTGCGTTGGCCGAGCCATGGACAGGCCCGCGTCCCGAAGCGCTGCAATCGCAAAGCGACGAGTCCTGGCGCACCGCCGGCGACACCCGCGAACGCCTGGAACTCTTCGCCACAACCCTAATCTCCGAAACACTACAAACCCAATGTGGGAGCGGGCTTGCTCGCGAAAGCGATGGGTCAGATAAATCCATGCCGACTGACACGACGCCTTCGCGAGCAAGCCCGCTCCCACAGGAACCGCGTTGGGCGGAGGTCTGCGCAATCATCGAGAATCTGCGCGAAGTCGTCGCCCCACGCCTCGACGCCTGCGGCCCCGCCGAAATGCGTGGCCTGCTCGACGCCCTCAGCGGCCGCTTCGTGCCCGCCGGCCCCAGCGGCGCACCCAGCCGTGGCCGCCTCGACGTCCTGCCCACCGGGCGCAATTTCTACTCGGTCGACGTACGCAACCTGCCGACCACCACCGCGTGGCGCATCGGTTTCCAGTCGGCCACGCTGATCCTCGAACGCCACCTGCAAGACCACGGCGATCACTTGCGCCAACTCGGCCTCTCGGTGTGGGGCACCGCGACCATGCGCACCGGCGGTGACGACATCGCTCAGGCCATGGCGCTGATGGGCGTGCGCCCGGTGTGGGCGACGGGCAGTCAGCGTGTCGACGATTTCGAGATTCTGCCGCTGAGCCTGCTCGACCGCCCGCGTGTCGACGTCACGCTGCGCGTCTCCGGATTCTTCCGCGATGCCTTCGCCAACCTGATTCGGCTGTTCGACGCCGCCGTGCAAGCCGTTGCCGCGCTGGATGAGCCGGAGGATCTCAACCCATTGGCCGCGAAAGTCCGCGCCGAACGCGAGGCGCTGCTGCAATCGGGCGTCGACGAAGACACTGCAAGACGTCAGGCCGGTTGGCGGATTTTCGGCGCCAAACCCGGTGCCTATGGCGCGGGCGTGCAGGGCGCCATCGACGGTCGCTTGTGGCAAAGCCGCGACGATCTCGCTGAGGTTTATCTGAACTGGGGCGCGTACGCTTACGGCGGCTCCGACGAAGGCACCGCCGCCCGCGAACAGTTCGTCCAGCGCCTGAGCCAGGTGCAAGCGGTGCTGCAGAATCAGGACAACCGCGAGCACGACTTGCTCGATTCCAACGACTATTACCAATTCCAGGGCGGCATGCTCGCCGCCGTCGAAACGTTGCGCGGCGAAGCGGCGGCCAGTTATCACGGCGATCACAGCCAGCCGGATCTGCCTAAAATCCGCACGTTGAAGGAAGAGCTGAACCGGGTGATTCGCTCGCGGGCGGCCAATCCGAAATGGATCGACGGGGTCAAGCGCCACGGGTACAAAGGCGCGTTTGAAATGGCGGCGACGGTCGACAACCTGTTCGCGTTTGATGCGACGACGCAGTTGATCGATGATCACCAATACGCGTTGCTGGCGGATGCGTATTTGCTCGATCCAGCGACGCGGGATTTTGTCCGTGAGCATAACCCGCATGCGCTGCGCGATATGACCGAACGGATGCTTGAGGCGCAGCAGCGCGGGATGTGGCAGGAGCCGGGGGCTTATAAAGAGGCGCTGGAGAATCTCCTGTTGGACATAGAAGAAGACACCTGACACAACCCATTCCAAATGTGGGAGCGGGCTTGCTCGCGAAAGCGTCGTATCAGACACCAATGCGTTGAATGACACACCGCCTTCGCGAGCAAGCCCGCTCCCACAGTTTGAAAGCATTTCACCGACCATGACCGAGTAATGAAGATGACCGACACCCCGCATTTCCCCCTCTCCGCCGTGGTCGGCGCCGATGACTTGAAACTCGCCCTGTGCCTCACCGCCATTGACCCGAAAATCGGCGGCGTGCTCATCGAAGGCCCGCGCGGCATGGCCAAATCGACCCTGGCCCGTGGCCTCGCCGATCTGCTCGCCAGCGGCCAGTTCGTCACCTTGCCGCTGGGCGCCACCGAGGAACGCCTGGTCGGCACCCTCGACCTCGACGCGGCCCTCAGCGATGGCCGCGCGCAATTCTCTCCCGGCGTTTTGGCCAAGGCTGACGGCGGTGTGCTTTACGTCGATGAGGTCAATCTGCTACCCGATCATCTGGTCGATCTGCTCCTCGACGTCGCCGCCAGCGGCACCAACCTGATCGAGCGCGACGGCATTTCCCATCGCCACTCGGCGCGGTTTGTGTTGATCGGCACGATGAACCCGGAAGAGGGCGAGTTGCGTCCACAATTGCTCGACCGTTTCGGTTTGAACGTCGCCCTCAGCGGCCACACCGCGCCGACCGAGCGCGGGCAAATCATTCGACGTCGGCTGGATTTCGATAGCGATCCGCAAGGGTTTTGCGCGCAGTGGGAAACCCAGCAACAAGCCCTGCGCGAGCGTTGCGAGCATGCGCGAAGTGCATTGGCCAACATCCCGCTGGACGACGCCGCACTGGCGCAGATCACTGAGCGTTGCTTCGCTGCCGGCGTCGATGGATTGCGCGCGGATCTGGTGTGGTTGCGCGCCGCTCGGGCGCACGCGGCATGGCGCGGTGCAGAGGCAATCAGCGAAGCGGATATCGACGCCGTTGCTGAATTCGCACTGCGCCATCGCCGTCGCGAGCAGACCGCGTCGAGTCCGCAACAACCACCGCAATCGCCAAGCGATGCTCAGGCTGAGCCGAGCGAAGGGCAGGGGCAGTGGGGCGATATGCCCGCGCCGGCCCTCGCCACCGGTGCTCGCCGCGAAGTGCCGAGCTGGCCAAAAAAGCTTTAGGCATTCGCCCCCGATCCGACGCGGGGGCGAATGCCAGACCCCGCGCTGGTCGGCTGGACAACGGACGCCAAGGCAAACGCCACGCCGCTCGCAGCGGTTCGGTGAACTGGCCGGCGACGCTGCTCAACGGCCGCCCGCAAACTCGCGCCGATTTGCTCTTTCAATTGCGCACCCGTACGCCGCATGAGTTGTGGCTGGTGATCGTCGATGCCTCGGCGTCTACCCGCCGGCATCAGGCCTTGAGCGATGCCAAAGGTCTGCTCGCGCAATTGTTCGATGACGCTTACCGCCAACGCGCGCGGTTGGCGTTGTTGACGGCCAGCGGATCGGCGCCGAAGTGGCAGGTGCAGGGGTTGAAGGCGTCCAGTGGCTTGCGCGTTTGGCTTGATGCGTTGGGCGCCGGCGGTGGCACGCCGTTGGTGGCGGCGTTGGCACAGGCGCAGCAATGGCTGACGGTGCGACGCAAGCGTTTTCCGGCCGAGCAGCAGCGCTTGCTGGTGGTCACGGATGGGCGGTTAAAGGCGTGGACGGGATTACCGACGCTGGCGTGTCCGGGGCTGTTGATCGATATCGAGCGTGGGCCGATTCGATTGGGGCGCGCCCGAGAATTGGCGGCGGGGTTAGAGGCTGAGTATCGGCATATTGATGAGCTGCTATCGGTCTGACATTTGCGTTGTCTGATCGGGCCTCTTCGCGAGCAAGCCCGCTCCCACAGGGGTTTCGCGTACGACATAGATCCAATGTGGGAGCAACTGTCTTGATACCCTTTATTTTGAATGCAGGGTGATAGGCAGCTGATCTCCCACAGCCCATAGCCGTGCATTTTTT